>DASYIO010000001.1:0-3421 GCA_035997465.1 Minisyncoccota bacterium
CCGCCCCGAAGGCGCAACGGTGATTTTGTAAAAACTTGGTGGACCCTACCGGGATCGAACCGGTTACCTCTTCCATGCCATGGAAGCGCTCTACCAAGTGAGCTAAGGGCCCTTAGGTGTCTTTTTATATCATTTTTGGTAGTATCTTTCCAGGCGCGGCTCCCAGCAGAGGACAGATGACGAAAAAGCGAAAGAAAGGCCGAAGCAACAAGAAAAAGAAGAAGCACAAAAAGGAAAAAATCTACCACGACCGGGACGATAGCCAGGACTACGCCGACGATGAGGTCGAAGGCAAACCTCGAGTGCACTGGTTTACAACAGTTCGCAAAGGCGGCGAGTAAGCCGCCTTTTGCATTGACAAAAGTACTGAAGACGATAAGGTTTTGTCGGGGCCGGCATGATCCGGCAGTGGCAACAGGAGTTGGGCCATGATGCGGTCTCAAGTTAAGCTTGGTACGCCTGAAGCGATTGAGGCCAAACAGCATCTCATAAAACTGTTTGGCGAGAGCGTCTTCGAGGTTGGCGGTGTTTGTGCGCCACCCCGAGACAGTCACTTTATTACCGAGGACCAGCTCTTCTCGTACAAGGGCAACGTCGTCGGGACACGCGGACTTGAGGACGGACACATCCCCGCCGGGATATGGACCGTTATGAATGTCGATCAAATGGGCCAGGGCATCGTCAGAATCAGACTCCACTACCTGGAGCAGGGATTCCCTGAAAAGAGGGCCGAGGCTTTTGTGGGCCATCCCAATGACTCGATGATCGACTGGCGCGGCATCCGAAAGATCGATTAGCTGCGCAGGGCAGATGTAGGGCGCCCAGCTGGGCGCCCTTTGGTATTGTATAGGTATGCAAAAAGTGGGATTAGTTGTTTGTGGTCTCGTGCTTGCTTGGACGGCATGGGCCACATTGCACGACCTGGGCCAAACGCCCTTGCAGTTGTACGACGAGGGCACGTATGCGCAAGTAACCGGCGAGAGCTTGGCGCGTGGCAACTTTTTGGACTTTACATTGGGCGGCCTGCCATGGCTCGAAAAGCCCCCGCTATATTTTTGGCTTGCAGGTATCACAACGTACGTAACTCATGACCAGGCGCTCGGCATCAGGTTACCTGCGGCGCTTTTTGCCATCGCGGTTGTTTTTATGACAATGCTTTTGGCATACAACGCTACAAAAAACTATTTTGTTGCCGCTTTGGCAGGGCTATTGCTTGTTGCCACCGGACCGTTTATGCAGGGCGCGCGCGAGGCGCGGTTTGACATACTCATTGCATTTTTTACCTTACTTGCGTATTGGGCCGTGTTTAATAAAAAATATATTTGGTTTGGTGTGGCAGTGGCCTTAGCCGTACTAACTAAAAGCGTGATAGCTATTTTTGCCGCCGCCGCGCTCCCTATAGTATCTCTTTGGCTTTGGGATTTTGTTTGGTTTAAAGACCGTCGTTTTTGGCTTGGCATCGGCCTTGCCGTTGTCATTGTAGCGCCGTGGCACATATACGAGTGGTGGCAATACAGCGGCGAGTTTTGGCGCCAATACGTGGGCTACCATGTGCTGGCCCGCTTCGAGAGCAACCTTTTTATTAAGTCCGAGCTCCAAACCGACTATATGGGCAGGCTTTTTGACTACGCCAAGCCGCTTTTGGGTGCATTGTTTTTATCGTTTGTATCCGTGCCTCTTTTTATCCGCGATATAAATATGCAAAGCCGGACACAGCTCTTAGCAGGGCTCTCGTTGCTGGCGCTTATGGTCGTTGTATTTTTTAGCGCGCAGACTCGCGCGCTTTCCTACCTTATACCTCTTTATCCGTTTGCGGCGCTTTTTGTATCTTTAACGTTTTATTACCTCGTGTCGGTGTATAAAACACGCCGCTAAGGTTTGGACGTGATACGCTAACAGTATGGTACTCGCGGGCGAGCTTATATCGCTTCTGGTCTCTTTGGCGCAAGAGATAGGCATCGTGCTCGGTGTAGGAGCTTTGACTATTACGCTTATCGGGCATTTGCTGTCGCTGCACGCACATATAGAGGAGTCTACGTTGGCCTACATCCGCGCGGCGCGCCAGGTGCGGGCTGTTGCACTCGCCATTATTATTTTGTCGGGCCTTGCGGCGGTCCTCATACACTTTCAGTCGGGGACGCTGGCTGTTGCTATGGGCCCCGCATTCGTAGGTAAATGGATAATAATCGGCATTTTGACGGCGTTCTATTTTTGGGAGCTTGATGCCAAAGGGTTAGTGCGCGACGGGGTCGAGGGGTTTGAGGGCGCCAACTGGTATGCGCTATTTATTGTGCACACCGTAGCGCCGGTCATAGGCTGGACACTACTTGGTCAGATATACGCGGGCTGGCTTGTTGCGTTTGCCATAGTATGGGCGGCATTCGTTTGGTTTATGCGCCGACAGACAACTATTAAACCCGCGGCGGTAGGCGCAGATGTTTCGACGTCACGCCGATCCGCCGAGGTTAAGAATGGTGACGGCGGGGCATCTGCGCCTAAAGCGCCTGTTGCTATGCCTAAATCTATCCCGGCCCCAATCCTTAAACCTACCCCAGTCCCTGCGTCTAAAGTAGAGGTCATGCCAAACCATACACTCCTGCCTATGGTGGCCGAGCTCGATTTGCCGGCGCCTAAGAGTCCGGTTGCTACTATGCCGCCTGTGGCTCCCAAGCCTATGCCGCAGTCGACCACGCCGATAATTCCTAAACCTCAGGCCGAAGTTAAGATGACCGACCTAAACGCACAAGACTCAAACTTGCCAGCGCTGCGTGTCATGCCACAAAAGCCCGAGGACATCGCAAGCTCTAATCGGCCCTCTCCGGTAAAGTTCGACGAAGGTCAACAATAAAATATATGGGGTTTTTCTCTAATCACTCGCACAAAAAGATATTTATTTTGCTCGGTCACCCCGACACAACACACACGCTCTCGGGCGAGATGGCCCTGCTTTACGAAACGGCGGCCAAAGAAGCCGGCCACGAGGTGCGCCGTCAAAACCTAGGCGAGATGAAGTTTGACCCGATACTGCACAAAGGCTACAAAGAGATACAAGCTTTGGAGCCCGACCTTGCTGCATTTCAAGAAAACGTAAAGTGGTGCGACCATTTGGTTATTGTCTACCCCAACTGGTGGTGCACAATGCCGGCGCTTTTAAAAGGCATGTTTGATCGCGTTTGGCTGCCGGGGTTTGCATTTAATATGCGCAAAACCAAGCAGGGTACACCCGCAACCGGCTGGTACAAGCGGCTTAAGGGCAAGACTGCGCGCGTTGTGGTGCTGTCGGGTACGCATCCGTGGATAATCCGCATAGTCTTTGGTGACTACACCAACGAGATTAAAAACGGGATACTTTGGTTTGCGGGCTTTAAAGTAAAACTGTCTAAATTTGGCCCTACCGACCAAGCGCCGGAGTGGAAAAAGA
>DASYIO010000002.1:0-7750 GCA_035997465.1 Minisyncoccota bacterium
TTCAATAGCCTCGTCTTCGGGGATGCCAAAGCGGCCCATCAACCCCTTGATGCTGTCGCTTGCAAACACGCGCATAAGGCTATCCTCCAACGATACAAAAAACCTCGTCTCGCCCGGGTCGCCCTGGCGACCCGAGCGGCCGCGCAGCTGGTTGTCGATGCGGCGCGCCTCGTGCCGCTCGGTGCCCAAGACAAAAAGTCCGCCCAAGTCGCGTACCTCTTGCGCCTCTTGGGGTGTGGCAAGCGCGCCGCCAAGCTTAATGTCGACACCGCGGCCGGCCATGTTAGTGGCGACGGTTACCCTACCCTTTTGGCCCGCGCCAGCGACTATCTCGCCCTCACGCTCGTGGTTTTTGGCGTTTAATATTTCGTGAGGCACACCCTCGCGCTTCAGGAAGTTGGACAAAAGCTCGTTCTTCTCAATAGACACGGTACCCACCAATACCGGCTGGCCTTTTTGGTGCAGCTCTTTAATCGCGCGCGCAATAGCCGTAAACTTGCCCATCTCGGTCTGGAATATGAGGTCGTTCTTGTCGAGGCGCACTACAGGCTTGTTGGTGGGTATCTCGACCACGTCTAGCAGGTACACCTTATAAAACTCCTCGGCCGAGGTTTTGGCCGTACCGGTCATGCCCGCCAGTTTGTCGTACAGGCGGAAGTAGTTTTGATACGTAATAGACGCGTAGGTGCGGCTTTCTTTTTGCACGGCCACGCCCTCCTTGGCCTCTATAGCTTGGTGCAGGCCCTCCGACCAGCGGCGACCCGGCTGCATGCGGCCAGTAAACTCGTCGACTATGATTATCTCGCCGTTTTTAACGACATACTCTTTGTCTTTGTGGAAGAGCGCTTGCGCACGCACGGCAGTCTCTAGGTGATGCACATACTTAATGCCGCCCTCTGTATATATATTCTCGACACCCAAAGCCTTTTCGGCCCGGGTAATACCCTCGTCAGTGAGCTGTATAGCGCGGCGCTTTTCGTCGACGGTGTAGTCGCGCTCAAGCTGGAGTGTGCCCGCGACCTTGGTCATAGTGCGATACAAGTCCTCGGAGTCTCCGGCCGGGGCCGAGATAATAAGCGGGGTGCGCGCCTCGTCTATTAATATAGAGTCTATTTCGTCGACTACGGCAAAGTAATGCCCGCGCTGGCGTACCTCTTTAGGGTCGTAGGCAATATTGTCGCGCAGGTAGTCAAAGCCAAACTCCGAGTTGGTGCCGTAGGTAATGTCGGCCTCGTAAGCTTCGCGGCGCGTGGTGGGGCGCAAAAACTCGTACACAATGTGGAAGCTCCCCGTCTCGTCGCGCTCTTTGTCTTTGTCCGAGTGCGCGGGGTCGTAGCGGTACGAGCCGTCGCCGCCAATGACGCCAAGCGACATGCCAAGGTTGGCGTATATCTGGCCCATCCATACCGCGTCGCGGCGCGCCAGGTAGTCGTTGACCGTCACAACGTGCACGCCCTTGGCCATAAGCGCGTTTAAATATACAGCCGTTGTAGCGACCAGGGTCTTGCCCTCGCCCGTCTTCATCTCGGCAATGCCGCGACTGTTAAGCACGATGCCGCCAATAAGCTGCACATCAAAGTGGCGCAGGCCCAGTGTGCGCTTAGAGGACTCGCGCACAGCCGCAAACGCCTCGGGCAAAAGCTCATCGAGCGTCTCGCCTGCGCTTATCCGATTGCGAAATTTGTGGGTCAGGTCCTTAAGCTCCTCGTCGCTCAGCACCGCAAATTTAGGCTCGAGCGCGTTTATAGCCTCGACCACTTTGTGGCTGTCTTTAACCAGCTTTTGTCCCGGGTCCCCAAAGAGGCCCTTGAGCGAAATCATGGGCGTAGCTTACCAAAAAACCGGTATTTTGTCGCCTTTCTTATATAAAAAGAAAGCTCGCCAGTCTTTCGACTAGCGAGCAATCGGCAGTGAACGTTCTTAGCTCGGCCAGAGCTTCAGCAGAACATCGATCTGCCAATGCTGAGTTTGCAGCAGATATTTGTCCGCCCTAGAGTCCTTGTTGTTCATCAGTTGTGCAAATTCAGGCTCGGCCGCTTCGCAACGGGCGAACTCCATCTGCCAGAGCGCGCCCATTTCATTTCCTGTGGCGACCATCACGTTGGCCGCCAGAAGACGTTGTACGTACTCCGGCGCGTCGTGAGGCATAACTTCGCGGGTCCATTCAGTCAAGCGCGTTTCCATCACATCATGATGAGTCGTCCCGAAAGCCTGTTCCGGATACGACAAAATGCGCCGAACATCAGGAGTCAGCTTCACCACTTCTTCGAGAAGGGGGTCACATTCCCTCAGACACGCATGAGCGAAATCCTTCAGGAACCCTTTCCAGTGCTCGTTGAGAAACAGGACGAAGGTCGAGACGCCAGGAGGATTGAGGCAATCCTCGGTGTCCACGACGGTGTACTGAAACAAGTCCTCGAGAGAGGGCGGCCTTTCGTTGGCCAGGTCGTCCCAGGTCTTGTGGGGAATATCTTGTAGCCATTTGTCGCAGAGACGATCCTTCCGGAACATCATCTTTACGACACCCTGGGTATACCGGCCTCGTTGTTCTGGCGTCAGCGCCTCCTGAGCCAGTGCCGCCGCCAGAAGGTGCTGGTTCTCTGCGATCTTGGCTTCCCAATCGCTGATGTATTTCGGCAGTTTGATATCGCCGCGATGGAGGGCCTGAATCTTGTCCAGGTCCTCCTGAGTGATAGGCCTGGTTTGCATAGCCACTTGGTCCTCCGATCTTGTCCGTATGCTTTTTACTATTATAGAAGTGAGTTGTCAATAGTGTCACAGATTGTTGCCTAACAGAAAAGGCGCCCAGTAATGGGCGACTTTTCTTTCGAGAGGATGGCCCGCACTAAAAAACGTGTGCGGGAGTCAGGCCTTAGCGGCGAGACTTCTTTGCCTTCTTCTTAGCTTTCTTTTTCTTAGCCATGATAGGTTGTCGGCTTTCGCCGTAATTGGTTGCGCATCGTTCGACCGTGCAGGCTGTATGTCCTAGGAGACACAACAAACACTTGTTCGATGCTCTACACACAAGTATCGAACATATAAACTGCAGATACAATGAAAAATAAATCTGACATGTGGATAACTTTTTAATTCAAAAAAGTTTTTCCAATCAAAAAAAGAAAAACTTGCATTAACTTTTTCTATCTTCCAAGAAAAACTTGGCAACCAGCGCGGTAAAAATCCCCGATGTGCCCACGCCTGTTATCATGAGCACTATTGCAATAAGTCGCCCCGCGACCGTCATGGGATAAATGTCGCCGTAACCGATGGTCGTAACGGTGCTTATGGCCCACCAAAAGCTATCAAAAAGAGTGCCCACGTGCGGATTGGTGGCATGCTCGGCAGCGAAAAAGGCCAGCGTCCCCAAAAATACGATTATCCCCCACACCGTCAGGATGTAGGCCAAGTGGGTCCCCGAGGCAAAGCGGCGGATTTCCTTGGTGCCTTCGCCAAGCCGCAGCAGTCGCGCGAGACGAATGAGCCGCAAAAGGCGCAGAGCCTGGGTTGCCGGCGTGCTTATCGGTATAGAGGCGAGCAAATACCACCAGTTGGAGCGCCAATAAGCCCACTTGTTTGGCGCAAGAATAAGCTTGATGACAAACTCGCAGAGGAATACAAACCCGATGCAAAAATCTATGGCATCAAACAGCTGTATCTGGCCCGCTGACAGCGGCACGACAAACTCAGTCACTAAAAGGCACCCGCTCACGAGCGCGAGCGACATCATGATGATATCGTCCCAAATAATTACGCGAGATTCTTGCTGATGTTCCATGGTGTGCTCTCGGTGGGAAGCGGAAGGCGAGCTCCAAAAATTGTCCTAATGTGAGTGCCCCGCTCCCCACCCAAAGCGCACATCCTTAGTATGGCACAATAGTGGGATGAATCCGCTCATTATCCTCATCGCAGCACAGATACTCTATACCGGTGGCGATATGATGGCACGTCTGTTTATCCCCCACTACGGGTTTACCTGGGCTTTGGCCGGGGCGCCTATTGTGTGGCTCTACTTTGCCATGCGGCTTGTGGCGACCGCAGGCCAACTCTATGTGTTGGCCAACTTCCAGCTGGGGCAGTCGGCAGCGCTCTTTGGCGCGGCGTCAATAATACTGGCAAATATTTTAAGTATTTTAGTGTTGCGCGAGGCGCTCTCGCCCGTGGCCTACCTGGGCGTGGCGCTTGCCATCATTGCCTTCTTAATAATCGCGATGCGCTAAATTACGTAGTTAGCTGCGTAGTTTGCTTGTGCAGAAGGCCGCCCTTGCGGGCGGCCTTCATCCGATCAAGCCCGGGGTCAGCGCGACTTGCAGTCTGCGACTGACTTGAAGCCGTAAAGGGTGCTGTAGGTTCGTGTGCACACGAGCTTCTGCCCGAAGACGAGGCCCGGGATCAGTTCCTGGCTCATCGCATACTTGTCGGCATACTCGAACTCCTCGTCCTTGCCGGCAATCGTCAGAGTGAGGTTCAGGACCCGCCAGGTAACCTTGTCTTTCGCCGACATCTTGGTGGCCATCACGAAGCTGACCACGGCCTCCACCTGGGCGTCCTTCTTGTAGGAGAAGCGGAAAGTGTCGGCCAACAGCGACGCCGCGGCCAGCACGACGGCGACAACACACAGTGCCACGAATGTCCGCATCGTATCCTCCGCCCCGCAGGGCCTGGTTAGGGGGTTGTGAGTCCGTGCGCGTACGGTGCCTCTACCCGAGAGAATAGCACCATCGTAAAGATCCGCAATCGCCCTAATTATTTGAGCTTGGCCGGACACGAAAAAGCCCCCGAGGAGGGCGTTTTCGTGGACTGTTTTTGGCGCAACTTACCTTGTTGCACTCACTCCTTTAGTATACACCCGCTAAGCTACTGTCCAATCTTGAGCTTCCCGTTTTGTATCTGGTCGATAAGGCCTTGTATGGCGGCGGCCTGTGCGGGGCTAAGCTGTTGCATCTTTTTAAGCTGAGCCAGAGTATTGGTCTTGTCGCCAGCCGTAAAGTACTCCTGTGCCAGCCCAAGGTTGGTTTGTATGTCTTTAGGATTCTTTTCAACGCGCAGCTTCCATATCGCAACCGCGCGGCTGTACATCTTAAGCTGGTTGTACGTCTGCAAAAGCCTGTCATCATCGACGGTCGTCGTGCTATAGCGGGTGGTCAAAAGCGCGTCGCCTGCTGGCGTATCGCCCGCAAAGTACTCGCCTGCCGCGTACAGCATCAGAGCCTGGTCGTTAGTGGTGTCCTCTTCGTACGACTGCTTAAAGGTCGCAAGCGCGTTGGCTTTGTCGCCGGAGTTTAAGTAGGTCAAACCAAGCTGCGAGAGTATCTGCTGCTTGCCCGGAGAAAGTACAAGAGCCTTTTGCGTATGATCGAGCGCATCCTTAAGCTGGCCAAACTGCGCGTAAAACCCGCCCAAGAACAGCTCGAGGCGCGCATCATTTTTGCGCTGGGCCATAAGCGTCTGCATCGATGTTAGGCCGAGCGTATAAAACTTCTGCTTAACATCACTTGCGGCTTGCGAGGGCGCGATAGTATTGCCCGCAAAGTTAACCAACTGCTCGACGGCTTCTTGGTACCCAAGCGGGCTACCAGGCCATGCCGTTATGCCTAGGGACTGCGTGTAGCCCACAAGCGCCATATCGGGGTTAGATGCCGCGTTAAGTGTCTGCACCAACACCTGTGCGCGCGCCATCCCCGGCGCATTAAGAGCCCACCCACCAATTGCAAGGACAATGATTACTATGGGGGCCGCAATGGCAACCGCGTGCTCGCCTACCGGGCGCGACAGCCACAGGTGCCCGGGCAACTCGCGGCGCACCAACCCGTGCACGAACGCCAAAATAGCAAAGAAGTAGACCGAGCTCATCAAGTTGTCGAACACAAACAGGTTGTTAAACGCGTACGCAGCCAAAAGACCCAGCATCGCCGCCTGCTCGGGCACAGAAAGTTGCGAGCGTATGATGGCCCACGCCGCCAAACCAAACAGTCCTATATATATAAGGAAGGCCGGGACGCCGCCTGCGATAAGCCAGTCCAAAAACTGGTTGTGTGCGCGGTCAAACCACTGCTCCTGGTCCCACATCGATGGCGTGTAGTGCTCGTTAAATACGTAGCTAAAGTTTTCTTGCCCCCAGCCAGTAGCCGGACGCTCCATCGCACCTTTAATTGCCATAGGCCAAATAGAGAAGAGGCGCGAGCTTGTCGTTTTGTCCTGCAAAGATATCGAGGCAAGGCGGCCCAGAGTGCCCGACTGATCTTTAAGCGTGCCGCGCAAAGCAAAGAGTGCGCCCGCAAGTACGACGATGACCACGATGCCGCCCAGCGACCACGTGCGCAGCGTCTTCCACTTGGCTTCGCGGGCGCGCCAGGCAACCCATATCATCGCAATAATAAGCCCGCCCACAACACCCAAAAGCGCGCCGCGCGTCTCGGTTAAGTAGAGGCCGGCAAACTGGAGTACAAGGGCTAGTCCATACACCGACTGCAACCACGGGCTCCCTTTGCTGCGATGCGCGAGCATAAACAACGTCAAAAAGAGGTTAAGCAGCATGTAGACCGCAAGGTACGTTGCGTTACCAAAGCTGGTGTCGGCACGGCCGCCGGACTGCGAGGAGGGATGGAGTCCAAAGAGCTGCAAGCCCTGCAAGAGCGCATAGACACCCATCACCATCGAGATGCCAATCGAGGTGTTAAAAAAGCGCTCCCACAAATTGTCGACAGTCAGCACGACACTCGCAACAACAAAGTAGACAAAGAGGTGCATAAGGCCAACATAGCCCTCCATACGCTCGAAGTTGCTCCAAAAGCTTTTGGTCGGGTCGACGGCAAATATCGTCGCTACCGCCATCCATGCTACAAAGGCAAGCCCCGCCCACATAATCCAGCTGCTGCGAGGGCGGTATTTGGGGTCGCGGATAGCCAAGACCACATAGAGCGCTGCGACAATCTCTACCAAAATGCGAAAGATAAAGTTTTTGCCCGTAATGTAGGGAAAGTACATGTTCGGAAACACGCTCCCGTCGGCAATGACAAACGGTATAAGTAGGATCAAAAAAAGGCCGGCAATGACCCCCCAGCGCAGGTACGTAGTGTAAGACATGTCCCCAATACTACCCCAGCCTCGCTAGAGTGGCAAAACAGGGACCTAGGCGGGCAAGTCTGCTGTTTCCTTTTTGAGGTTGTCGAGGTTAGTGTAAAACCGGGCATCCAGACTTACACCCTTGGCCACATCGACATTCTTTTGATCATCATCCCAATACATAACATCGGCCGGAGTTAGGCCAAGTCTTTTTAATACTTCTTGAAAATACTCGGGGTGATGTTTTTCATGCCCAATGTCGTACGAAAACATAAAGCCGTCAAAGCTGTCTTTAAGTCCGACTGTCTCGACCAAATACTTGCCCCAATACGGTTCGCGATCAGTCGCTAGATAACACTTGATGCCAGCGGCGCGCAGGGTGCTGATGTATTGCAAAACCTCTTCGTCGCGCGGACTCTCCTCGCCAAACCAATGCGCCAAAAAATCGTCGACACTCCCCTGCCACTTCCATTTTGACAAATAGCTTTTCAGAGCTTCTTTAATATCTACGCCGCCAGTAAATGCCTGGCGCATCTCATTTTTGAAAAACGGGATAACGTCCGTAATCGGAATACCTTGCTTTTCGGCAAACCGCTCGCTAAAAAATCTGCTGCGAGCTTTAAGCGCAACACCGTCTGCGTCAAATAAAATTGCCTTAATCATATTTATTGATTTGCCAGATACGCCT
>DASYIO010000003.1:0-3172 GCA_035997465.1 Minisyncoccota bacterium
CGTTTGGGCCAGGCACCAATATTTATCTCGGACGAGCCGGGCAGCAACATCCTTAAAATGCGTGCAACCGCCCGCAGACTCAAAAAAGAAAATGGGTTGGGACTCCTTATTGTCGACTACTTGCAGCTTATGGTGCCCACGGGGGCCAGGGCCTCCGACAGCTTGGTCCAGCAGGTAACCGAGATATCGCGCTCGCTTAAAAACTTGGCCCGCGAAATGGATGTCCCTGTGTTAGCGCTCTCGCAGCTCTCGCGCGCGGTCGAGCAGCGCGGCGGCAAGCCCCGCCTGTCAGACCTGCGAGACTCGGGCTCTATCGAGCAGGATGCCGACGTCGTTATGTTTATCCATCGCGATGACAAACAAAACAAAGAAAGCGAGCGCCCCAATATTGCCGAGATACTTGTCGAGAAGCACCGCAATGGCCCGGTGGGCAAGATCGAGCTCTTCTTTGACGAAAAGCGCACCACGTTTAAATCGCTCGAAAAATCTGACTTCGGCGCGTTTAACTCCGCCGACTCGCTGGACGCTTTTTAAGTACGGTAAACTAGCTGTATGAGTTCGATGCGGAAAGTGTTTTTGCGTTTTCTGCCGTTTTGGCTCTTCCTTATATTTTTTAAGTTCGGCGGCAACATCCACTACACCGCGCTCCCGGCGCTTGGCGAAATGCTCTTTCCTATCTGGCTGGCGGGGCTCATTGTAGCTCTTGAGTCTTTTTTGCAGATGGCACTCGATATCCCCGCCGGCAGGCTCCTCGACCGTCTTGGCTATGTACGCCTTCTTAAGTGGGGCACGTTCTTTTTTATGATTGCGGCCCTGTTCCTAATCTACGGGCTCACCCCCGCAACATACCTAGCCAGTGTCGTTGTAAGTGTCTTGGGCTGGCTCTTTTTTACGCCCGGGGTCAACGCATACCTTTTAGCGCACGCCCGGCCCGGCGAGGCAGGACGATTCTTTTCTATACGCGACTCATCCAACGCTTTTGGTGTCATCCTTGGCGCCGGAAGCATACCGTTTGTCCTGCTTTTGCCTGTCCCAGACATAGGGGCCCTAACACTCATGGTCCTCTTTGTGGCATTTGCGTTTCTTATTTTTGCTCCGGCGGACAAAGTCCCCGAGCAGCCTCTGCATCAAACCCATCCTTACCATGTGCGCCGCCAAAGCGCGCGCGGCATGCTGGAGGCCTTGCGGCGGCTTAACCCGGCCAGCACCATGCTGCTGGCCTACAACGTAGCCGGGGCGACCTTTTATGCTGTGATTTGGTTTGTGGTGCCTATAGTTATCATCCAGCAAGAGCACACCAGCGGCATATTGGGCCTTGGGCTCGCGATATTTGACTGCGCTATTATGGTGCTGGGCTACGTCATGGGCACCCTAGCCGACAAGCGCGACAAGCGGGTCCTTGTGTTTTTTGGTCTTCTTTTGTTCGGGGGGTGCGGGGTAATAGTAGGACTTACTTTTACGTGGATATTTATACTCTTTGGTTTTTTGGCCGCGGTCGGCGACGAGATGGCTGGCGTGTCGTTGTGGGCGTGGCTCCATTCGCTCGACCGCGAGCATGCGGCCGACGGCTCTATAGCGGGGATACTGACATTTTCAGAGGATTTTGGCTGGACTATAGGCCCCGCAATAGCAGGAGTACTATTTGGCCTGGTGGGGCCCGCCGGGACTATTGTCTTGGGGGCGGTACCCATACTGCTGGTATGGGCCTATTACTACCTGCGGGTGCATAAACACTTTCCGTACGAAATCGTATATGATTTACTACCGCACCGCCCGCAGGAGCGTCGCCACAAATCATAACGACACATCATGGACTCTATAGACCGCCTCACCTCACTGTTTGAAAAGTTCCCCGGTATAGGGCCCCGCCAGGCGAGGCGCTTTGTGCAATATCTTTTAAGCACTACTCCGCCCAACCGCTCGGAGCTAAGCGACCTTATTAAGCGCCTAGGTGTCGAAAGCCAGCAGTGCGCGCAGTGCTATCGATGGTTTACTAAAAACGGCACCAAGGGCGATTTGTGCAGCATTTGCGCTAATCCTGCACGCGAGGCCGCCGTGCTGTTTGTGGTCGAAAAGGATGCCGATATCGAAAACGTGGAGCGCTCTGGGTTTAGAGGCCTGTATTTTGTCTTAGGTGGCACGATAGGGTTAGCCAGCGAAGAGCCCGAAAAGTTTGTGCGCCTGCGCGAGCTCTTGGTGCGTGTCGAGGAAGATGCCTCGCAGCTTAAACTAAACGAGCTTATTTTGGGCCTGTCGGCCACGACCGAGGGCGACCATACGCGCGAGATACTTATGGAAAAATTGCGCCCACTGTCTGAAGGTCTAAATTTTAAAATCTCCTCGCTTGGCCGCGGCCTCTCAACCGGCTCTGAGCTTGAGTACGCCGACCCCGACACGATTGCCCAAGCGTTGGGCAATCGCCACTAAAAAATCCCGCAGCTGCGGGATTTTTTAGTTAGGCTACTTTGGTTATTTTGACCTCAAAATACGGCTGGCGATGGCCGCGCTTTTTAAAATAGTTAGACTTTGCTTTGTATTTGATGACGGTCACTTTTTTAGCGCGGTCAATTTTAGTTATTTCGGCCTCTACCTTAGCACCGTCAATAAAAGGCGTACCAATCGTTGTGGCGTCTTTGCCATTGTCGCTCAAGAGCACCTCGCTAAAGGTAAGCTTGTCGCCCACCTTGTAGACCTCACGGCCTTCGGCCTTAAGCTCGCCCTTCATGGCCTCGATCTTAATAACCTGGCCCTCAGAGACCATATACTGCTTGCCGCCGGTTTGTATTACGGCAAATTCCCCGTCTGCGGGGATGTCCTTTTTAGTAGTTTTAGCCTTAGTTGCCATAGGATTGGATATGAAAACGAGCCCCTGGCTCGTCCAAAGATAGTACCCCAAAACCCCAGGGCGTGCAATATGGCACCACAACACACATGCCGACTTCAGTCTTGTGCAGAACTTTGCTTGCGTCCTACCCCAGACGCGGGATGATTAGGGCGGCGGCACAGGGGGCTTGGTGCGGCAGCGGGAGAAATACCACAATGGTCATGGGATACATCGGTCAAACGGCAATCGTACTGGCGGTCCTGGGAATCCTCGCCATCTTGGTCCAGAACGTGATCGAAGCGTTCCGGCCGGTGAAGACGACAACTTTCGACCCTTACGCAAAGGCCA
>DASYIO010000004.1:0-3239 GCA_035997465.1 Minisyncoccota bacterium
TTTTGCCGACCGAGGGCCTTGCCGCCAAAATAATTAGGTCTGACTTTTGCAGACCCGCGAGCATGTTGTCCAGGTCTTTAAAGCCCGTGCGCACGCCGCGCATCTCGTCTTTGTGCTCGTGCAGATGCTCGAGCCGTGTCCAGGCGTCCTTTAAAGAGTCGCTAAGCGATGTAAACCGCGACATGGTCGGGGTCGATGTTACTTCGTAGATCTTTTTTTCGGCCCTATCGAGAGTTTCGTCCAGCTCGCCAGCCTCGTCGTAGCCAAGCTCTGCCACATACTCGCCCGCATCAATAAGCGAGCGCAGCATGTGCTTTTTTTGTACCTGGCCCGCGTAGTGGCGCGCATTGCTTGCCGCAGGCACATCGGCCGCAAGCTCGGCCAGGTACGCTATGCCGCCTATGGCCTCGAGGTTGCCCTCGTCGGAGAGTTTGGCGCGTACCGACTCGATGTCGATGGGCTCGTTTTTGCCATAGAGCGAGAGCATCGCGCGATATATAATGCGATGCTTTTCGGCATAAAAAGCGTCCTGCGATATTAGATCGCTCGACTCCACCATGCCCTCGGGGCGTATCATAAGGGCGCCCAAAAAAGCCTTTTCGGACTCCAGTGTTTGCGGCGGTATCCGCAAGCCGTCTTTTTTGCCCCGTGCCATGCTCTTATGGTACCCCGTGGCGTACTGGGGTCAAAATTGTGGATGAGGGGGATAAAAAGGGGATAAGAAAAGCTATTTTTTAGTCACTTTTTGGCCTCCTTGGGTATCTTTTATGGCAAAGCCGGCGCGCTCTATTTGCTCGCGCAGCTCGTCGGAGCGCTTAAAGTCTTTGGCCGCCCGGGCATCCGAGCGCTCGCCCACAAGCTTTTGCACTTCGTACGGGAGGTCATCAAGCGATATAACAGACACGCGCGCTGTAGGGCCGCTCTCGCCCAACCCGAGGCCCAATATTTTGTCAGCCTCGGCAAGCGAGGCTCGTTTGACCGCCGGAGGGACGCTTGGGTCTTTAAGCAAATCCCAACACCTAGCCAGTGCCTGGGGCGTATTTAGGTCGTCTGCTATGGCCGCATAAAAATCCTTTAAAAACTCCGCGCTGGGCCGCAACTGCGACGGCGGTAACTCTAAAAACGCACGCGCCAAGCGATTGTAGGCGGTATTAGCACCCTCTATGGCGTCCCAGGTAAAGTTCATCGGTGTGCGGTAGTGTCCGGTTAAAAACCAATAGCGCAATGCGCGCGCGTCAATGCCTTTGTCTATAAGATTGTGGAGATATACAGTGTTGCGCAGCGATTTGGATATTTTTTTGTTCTCTATGGTGATATGCGCTGTATGCACCCAATAACGCGCAAATTGTTTGCCCGTGGCAGACTCGGCCTGAGCTATCTCGTTATTGTGATGGATGGGTATAAGATCCACACCGCCCATATGGATGTCTATCTGCTTGCCCAGCAGGGTAAATATCATTGCCACACACTCGGTGTGCCAACCGGGGAAGCCCAGGCCCCACGGGCTTTCCCATCCGATTTTTTTATCGGGCTTCCAAAGTACAAAGTCGCCGGGGTTACGCTTGTCTTTATTTTCTTCTAACCGTGCGCCGGGCTTGAGCCCTTCTAGATCGATGCCGCCAAGTTTGCCATAGTTGGCGAAGCGCGAGATATCGAAATAGACGCCGCTCTCGGTACGGTATGCGTACCCTTTTTGTTCGAGCGTTTTGATGACGGCTATTTGCTCTTGGATGTAGTCGCTGGCACGCGGGTAGCGGATTTTTTCTGGATTAACGCCTACACCTGGCAAGTCGGCAAAAAAGAGGGTGGCGTATTTTTCGGCAAGCCAGCGCATATTTTTAAGGTTGAGCGCTTTACCCTCGCGTCGCAGACCCCGGGTCATCTTGTCCTCGCTCTTTTCGTCCTCTGACAAATGTCCAAAGTCAGTAATATTGTTGACCTCCTCTACCTTGTAGCCCCAAACCTCAAGCGTCCTATGCAAGAGGTTTGCCACGACCGGCGGAAAAAAGTTGCCGATATGCTGCTCGTCATAGGCTGTGGGCCCGCAGTTGTACATTTTGACGCTCTTGCCCAGGGGCTCGAACACCTCGAGCTCGCCGCTGAGGGTGTTGCGCAGCCTAAGCGCCGGCAAGTGCCGGGCCGGTTTGGGGCTTGGCTTTAAAAAGGAGGGCAGTCGCATGATTAAAGCCAGTCTTTGCGTTTAAAGTATACAAAACAGCCACCCGCTACCAAGGCCATGAGACCAACTATTATCCAAAAGTCATACTTATACCCGATGATAGGTATATGGTCGCTGTTCATCCCGAATATCCCCGCAATAAATGAAAGAGGCAAGAAGACAAACGCCAAGACGGTGAGCGTCTTCATTATCTCGTTTTGCTTGGTATTAAGGAGGCTGTCGTTGGTGGCGCGCAGCTCGCCCAAAGAGTCGCGCAAATTTTCGAGCGCGCGGCTGACGCGCTCTTGCGCACCTATAAGCTCGCGCACATAATAGCCAAACTCTGGGCCAAACAGGCGGCCTGCTGCGGGCTCGAGCGAAGACAGCATCTCTTGATGCGGCAACAAGCCCTGACGGAAGTCGTGTATAAGCCGCCCAACCATCGACAACTCGACCACCATGCTGCGCTCGTCGCCCTTAAATATTTTGTCCTCAATGTCCTGGAGCCTGCGACGTATACCATCGCACTCATAGCTAAGGCTTTGATAAATATCGCGCACCAGGCCCACAAACAGGTGTCCGCCATGGCGCGCGTGCCCGCGGCCCAGCACCGCATTGACCTCGAACGCACGCGCAAAGGTATGCAGCGGGTCTATAGACTCGTAACGCGCAGTGATAAGAAAGTTTTTGCCGATGACAAAGTCTATCTCTTGCTCGGGGCGCTCTCCGCTGGTGCGCATGGAGGGGAAGTGCAGTATGACGTACACGTGCTCGCCCTTGCGCTCGACTTTAGGGCGAAACGACCGGCTAAGCAGCTCCTCGGCAATAAGCGGGTCAAGGTCAAACTCCTTCATGAGCGACTTTACTTCGCTGGGCGTGGGCGATGCCAAGTCTATCCAAGTCAAATCGCGCTCTACATACCGCGTGAGCATATGCTATAATCGTATCATGAGTAAACGAGGCGCTGCGGCGCTTTTAGTTGTGGCGATGTTGATTGCGTTTGGCGTCGGCATATACGCAGGCGTTGATGGGCGCGGCGCATATGCGCAGACGACAAGCGGTGTACAGCCAAGCGGCGTGG
>DASYIO010000005.1:0-2523 GCA_035997465.1 Minisyncoccota bacterium
AATAGCTCCGCTATTGGTAACTGCCCAGCAAGTCGTAAACGGCAATACTGGAGCAGGGACCTTTAATGGAAATGTCGGCCTTCAAGCGATAAATGGTGCGACAGGCCTACAAACCACCAACGGAGGATGCAACACTACGACTAATGGGACATTTACCTTATGTAATCCGCTTACGGTAAACAATTTTTGCGACCTAATCAAAGCTATTTTGGGCGTAATTATGACCATTGGCGTGCCTATAGCGGTCCTGTTTTTAGTTTGGGCGGGCTTTAAGTTTATATTTGCACGTGGCAACGAAGAGCAGCTGCGTGTTGCCAAAAAGAACTTTATGTTCGTTATCATAGGCATAGCGGTGTTTTTGGGCGCATGGACACTGGCCTCGATAATCTCGGCGACTATCCAGCAACTCGACAAAAACCACACCATCGCACTGTGCACAGGCACCAGCGGACAGCCGGCACATTAATATGACTTTTTCGCAACTCGTCGCTCAGTTTATAGGTCTTATAAATCAAGTCGTATTGTTGTTGACGGGTGTTCTCCTGGTTTTATTTTTTTATGGCCTGGTACGGTATCTGTATAATTCTAATGATACGGCGGATAGGTCTAAACATCGCGACTATCTTATCTGGGGGTTGGTGGCCATATTTTTAGCCGTATCTGTTATGGGAGTACTGCGGGTCTTGTGCGTATCATTTTTTAATAATCCTGACTGTCGCCCGACGCAGAGCCTAAGCACCCCAGGGCCCCTTGTAGAAGCTATCCACAGCGCATAGTTGATAGCTTGGCGGCGCCTGTTACAGTTAGGGGGTACTAATAATGTTTTAATATGAAGAAAACAATTCTTATCGCGACGTCGTTTTTTGCCCTTCCGTTAGTGGCTTTTGCTCAAAACGCCGGCAATCTCAGCGCTTTACAGGACCTTGTAAAGAACGTTGGCGTTATAGTAAATACGCTTATACCGATACTTATCGGTGTGGCGCTTGTCGTATTCTTTGTTGGCCTTGTTAAATATCTTTGGGGTGCAGGAGGCACCACCGACCATACAAGCGGTCGTCAAACTATGATTTGGGGTCTTGTCACATTGTTTGTGATGGTATCTGTTTGGGGCATTGTGCGTCTTGCACAAAATGCGCTCTTGGGTAACGCTTACGGCAACAATACGAGCATCCAGGCTCCGTATGCGCCGACCAACTTCCAGGGTCCTACAAACACATATGGCGGCGGCTCTTCGCAATAGTCTATAAATCTGTTAGTAATCCATGGATACCGCTAAGGAACTTACTTCGCGGCTGGTTGATGCGCTTATCAATCCGTTCCTTGCACTTCTGTTTGCTGTCGGACTTCTTATCTTTCTGTGGGGGCTGATACAGTTTTTGTGGGGGGCAGAAGAAAGCGGCGCAAAAGAGGACGGTAAACGTCACATGCTTTGGGGGATAGTTGGTATGTTCGTGATGGTGGGTGCCTACGCCATAATGCGAGTCATTAGTACTACTGTAGGCGGCCCCGCGTTGTAATAAAAAGATTCCCGGCTTTTGGCCGGGAATCTGTCGCGAACGGGCATTGTGACCTCGGCCGTTATTCTTCGTCGGGGCAGGAGAGGCCGGGCGGAGAGGCCAGATACTCTCCACCGTGGTGACCAGGCGGAGGCGCCGGCGGAAGGCCGAGCTCCATGGTCTGAGACGTGCGCGCCGTGTAAGCGGAGACACACTCCCGGTACCTGGTGTCGTAGCCCAGCGGGCCCTCGGCGGCGCCATGGCCCATGGGGAGCCGCAGCTTGTACTGCGACCTGACGGGCACCTGACCCGGGTCGCTTGCCAAGGCGGGGGTTAGCAGTAGGGCAGCGAGAGCGGAGGCGAGAATGTACTTCATGGTCTTCCTCAAGTCCTTCTGTTGGATCCTAGTTGAAGCCTATATATCCATACTATCATACTTGGGTGTAAATGTCAAGTACCCAAATCGATTCCCTAAAATAGACCTATTTTACAAAGCAAAATGGCGTGCAGCTCCTCCTTTCGGATTTGCTGCACGCCATAGTTTTGACCCTGACCGGGGTCACTTGTTCCAGCACTTGTAGTCTCGAGCCTCACTGCCGACGGGACACTCGACAGTTCGTAGGACGCCGGATGGGGTGGTCATTTCGATCCGGGTAACAAAGAACTGCTTGTTGCTGGGGTAGGACTGATGAGGGCCGATGTGTTGAGGTTCGCCGTGCGCGATCCCAAGACCGTTCTCTCCCCAGATGTCGAATTCTCCCGAGACGCGGGTGTAGCCCGAAAAACAGTTGCCGACGTCGAAGTCCTTGGATGGCTTGTCTTTGTCAAGGACTTTGAACCCCGAGCACTTGCCGAGAGGAACTTCTACCGGTTCCCGTATCACTGCCACCGGCGTTGCCGCCGGGGGAGTAGTTGTTGCAGATGCCGAGTCTCCCATCGACGAGATCCTCCATCCCGCAATCTTCAGGAAGGGGATCAGGATCATCAGAATGACAATCGGCACCCAGACGATCATCTTCAGTGTATT
>DASYIO010000006.1:0-1914 GCA_035997465.1 Minisyncoccota bacterium
TAGCATTGTTGGAGGACCGGTACGCCAAAGAGCTTGATGACCTTATGCGCATACAGATACGCGAGTATATTGCCTTTATTAAGGACTTTACCGAGCGTGCCAAAATAATGTCCAAAAACTTTTTTATTGTCGTGCCATACGACCCGGCCCTGGCTGCACGCGGCAAAGGGGGGTTGACCTCGTTTTTGCCTGGAGGCAGCGATGCCTCGGCCACCATAACCGACGAGCAGTTTGAGCAGTACCGCACCCAGCTTGAGCAGCGCATATCGGTTGTCGAGCAGGGGTTAGTGCGCACTGGCGTGCGCGTAGTGCAGCTGGGCACCGAGGAGGTTATAGAATTGTTTTACAAGCTGTTTAACCCCGGCGAGCTTGAAAAGCCTTTGCAAGTAACACAGCTACCGCACTAACTATATGGCCTTACTCGATATTTTTAGATCAAAGCAGTCTCCTCAGAGCGCCCCGGTGGCCCCCATATTGCCCGAGCAAATATACAAGCAAGGCGTGCTTGAGCTCCAGGATGTTATCGCGCCCTCGGCGCTTAAGATAACACCGCGCGAGATCAACCTTGGCGACAAGATAGCGCGCACGTTTTTTGTCATGTCATACCCGCGCGTACTGACCGACTCGTGGTTTGCGCCCATCATCAATCTTGACCGCGTGCTCGACATTTCTGTCTTTATCCATCCTTTGGACTCGGCAGATATACTTAAAAAATTCCAAAAAAAGGTGGCCGAGGTGCAAAGTCAGATTATGTCCCGCGAGGAAAAAGGCCTGGTGCGCGACCCGGTACTCGACACCGCATATCAAGACCTTGAGAGTTTGCGCGACCAACTGCAGCAAGCGCAAGAAAAGCTCTTTGACGTGGGCGTCTACATTACTATCTACGGCGCGTCGGTAGAGGAGCTCAACAAGACCGAGTCCGAGATCAAGTCGATGCTCGAGAGCCGCCTGGTGTACGTTAAGCCAGCGCTGTTTCAGCAAGAGCAGGGTTTTAAGTCAGTACTGCCACTTGGCCACGACGAACTGTCGGTATTATCTAAGCTCAACTCATCGCCGCTCTCATCGATATTCCCGTTCGTATCGTTTGACCTTACGAGCGACAAGGGGATACTGTACGGTGTTAACCGCCACAACGCGTCGTTGGTGCTGTTTGACCGCTTTAGTTTGGAAAACTACAACTCGGTTATTTTTGCCAAGTCGGGCTCGGGCAAATCGTACGCGACCAAGCTCGAGATTTTGCGCACGCTTATGTTTGATACCGAGGTTATTGTCATTGATCCCGAGCGCGAGTATGAGTTTTTGGCCCAGACTGTGGGCGGGCGCTACTTTAACATCAGCCTTAACTCCGAGCACCACATTAACCCATTTGACTTGGCACCCCCTCGCGAGGACGAGTCGGCCGCCGATATTTTGCGCTCTAACATCGTGGCCCTGGTGGGTATGTTCCGCATCATGCTCGGGGGCCTAAGCCCCGAGGAGGACGCGATAATCGACAAAGCTATAACTGAAACCTACGCGCTTAAAGACATTACGATAGACAGTAACTTTGCCGAGGTAGAGCCGCCACTTTTGAGCGACTTTGAGCTGGTGTTGTCGGGCATGCAGGGGAGTGAGAGCTTGGTGCAGCGTCTTAGTAAATACACGAAGGGTACGTGGTCAGGGTTTATCAATCAGCCGACAAACGTCGATATAAATAAAAAGTTTGTGGTGTTCTCTGTCCGTGACATGGAGGACGACCTTAAACCTGTCGCCATGTACCTTATTACGCACTATATTTGGAACGCGGTGCGCAAGAATTTAAAAAAACGCCTACTGGTTATAGACGAGGCGTGGTGGATGATGAAGAGCGAGGACACGGCGTCATTTTTGTACGGCATGGCCAAACGAGGCCGCAAATACTACCTTGGGCTTGCA
>DASYIO010000007.1:0-2042 GCA_035997465.1 Minisyncoccota bacterium
CTGCCAAACGTGGGGAAGTCCACGCTTTTTAATGCTCTTACAAAAAAGAGTGTTTTGGTGGCTAACTACCCGTTTGCCACTATTGACCCCTCAGTCGGAGTTGTTGCAGTGCCCGACGAACGTCTCGACAAGCTCGCCGAGTTTTCTAAATCCAAAAACAAGATCCCGGCGGCTGTGGAGTTTGTCGACATTGCAGGCCTAGTTAAAGGGGCCTCCGAGGGCGAGGGTTTGGGCAATCAGTTTTTGACCAACATCCGCGAGGTTACGGCCATTGCGCACGTGGTGCGTATTTTTGAAAATCCAAACGTAGTCAGCACGCAAGAGCACATCGACCCTTTGGCCGACATCGAGCTTATTAACACCGAGCTCGAGCTGTCCGACATGGACACCAAGGACAAAACCCGCACACTGGCGGGCAAGCCTGTGCTGTACGTGCTCAACAAAGAGGCGGGCGGGCATAACCTCGACGAGATGCCGGAGGACCCGCGTTGGGCGCGTCTTATGGAGTATTTTGAAAAGACGGGTGCCAAGTACGTAACCGTAGACGCGCATGTGGAGTCCGAGCTGCGCGAGCTGCATAGCGATGACAAGCACCAGTTTAGGCAGGAGTACGGCGTCTTTGAAGATGGCGTCAACGGACTTATTAAAGCGGGCTATGAGCTGCTCGGTCTTATGAGCTTTTTTACGACCGGCGAGGCCGAGAGCCGCGCCTGGACCATTAAGCGAGGCTCGACTGCCCCCGAGGCGGGCGCCGCGATACACAGCGACTTTAAAGACAAATTTATCCGTGCCGAGGTTATTAACTGGCAAAAGCTAATAGAGGCCGGCTCGCGCTCTGTCGCGCGCGACAAGGGTTTGATCCGCACCGAAGGCAAAGAATATATTGTGCAAGAAGGGGATGTGATAGAATTCTTGCATGGATAAAGCACACGCAACACCAAAGGACTTTTTTATGTGGGCAGGGGCGATGATCTCTTTATACGGCGCGGTGGTGGCGTTTTTGGCGCTCTTTTTCGATTACATTAACTACGCTTTTCCTAACGTACTTACGTACTACAACTCGGACCCTTACCAAGGCGGCGTAGCTTACGAAATGGCATCGCTTATTGTGCTGGCACCCTTGTGCCTAGTACTCATGCGGTTTATTCGCCGCGACATTGCGCACGACGCAACGCGCAACGATATATGGGTTAGGCGTTGGGCGCTTTTCCTCACGTTGTTTATTGCGGGGGCAACGGTTGCCATCGATCTTATCGTACTTATTACCTCGTTCCTCAACGGCGAGGCGTTGACGGCCGCGTTCTTGCTTAAGGTACTGGTGGTGCTCCTGGTCGCAGGCGCGGGCTTCTTGCACTTTATGGCCGACCTGTGGGGCTACTGGTCTAAAAATCCCCGCTACGCCCACTCTATTACTTGGGCTGTCGCCGTGCTTGTTGTGGCCTCGATACTGTCTGGTTTCTTTATCATCGGCACGCCTATGCACGCGCGCCAAACGCGCATGGACGATCAGCGCATAAGCGACCTGCAAGGGGTACAGTCGCAGGTTGTCAGCTTTTATCAGTCCAAACAAAAGCTCCCGGGCTCACTTGGCGACCTTAACGACCCGCTGTCTTACTACTCGGTGCCCACAGACCCTGCGGGCGGCCAGTACGAGTACAAGCCGGACGGAGCACTTAGCTTTAGTTTGTGTGCCACATTTGGCGCCGAGGGCTCGACATATGGACCCTATGCCGCTCAGATGTATCCCAACCGCGATGTCTCGGGTGACAATTGGAGCCACGGCGCAGGTTACCAATGTTTTGAGCGCACAATAGACCCGCAACTCTACCCGCCGCTTAATAAATAAAATATAAAAAAGCCAACGCCCCGGGGATGTCCCGAGGCGTCTGTGTTCGTCCATACCCGCCCAGACTATGCTTCTTGCCTGTCCAGGGCTCTCCAGAGTTCGGCCTCTCCTCTTTCCAGTTCAGCCAACACCTCGATGGCCTCAGCCGGGCTTTCGAGGCCGGAGCGCCCTTTTTTGGTCGTGAGGAGAGCATAGA
>DASYIO010000008.1:0-1945 GCA_035997465.1 Minisyncoccota bacterium
TAACCAACGGCCAGGTTTACTTCGGCAAGCTCTCGCACACCGGCAGCCAGTATGCCACTTTAACCGATATCTACTACTTGCAAGTCACTACCCCTCCGGGACTACAAGGTTCCCAGAACCAGGCTACCGCTGCGCAGCAGCAAGCCCAACAGCAATTGTCGTTGGTCAAGCTCGGCCAGGAATTGCACGGCCCTGTGGATTCTATGCAGATCAACCGCGACCAGGTCCTGTTTTACGAGGATATGAAGGAAAGCGGCAAGGTCATGCAGGCCATTCGCCAGTACCAGAAGAACCCGCCGGCGAAGGCTAACGCCAACAGCGCGGCTCCGGCCAACTCCGCAGCCCCCGCCGCTAACGTAAACGGCCAATAATTTTCGGCCTACCAGTTAGCTAACTAAAAAGACCCGCTCAATGTGGGTCTTTTTTTGCGCGTAAACTTTATCGAAATCTTAAATCTTATTTCACCAAATCCGCGACCATCTTATCAAAGGCCTTTGGCGCGGTTACGGCCAGTTCAGCCAGCATCTTGCGGTTAATCTCAATCTTGTTTTTCTTCAGGATAGAAGCAAACCTGCTCCAGGTTGTGCCATTCTCCCGAAGCGCGGCATTAACCCGGACCAGCCATAGGGCTCGAAAGTCGCGCTTCTTGTTGCGTCGGTCGCGGTAAGCGTATGTATCGGCATGCAGTAAGGCTTCGCGGGCCGCGGCTAAATTAGTCGATCGACGGTTATCAAAACCTTTGGCTCGTTTTAAGATATTTTTCTTGCGTTTGTGAGCGGCCACGCCGCGCTTGATTCTAGTCATCTATTTATAAGGAATTAACGATTTAATTTTATTATGGCTGGCGTGCATGGTCACATCGCGGCGCTTGTTTTTGGTAACCTTGCCGGTGTCGCGGGAATTAAAATGATCCTGGCCGCTGGCGCGGTGCATGAGTTTGCCGGATTTGGTCTTGCGCAGCCGCTTGGCCGCTCCCTTGTGGGTCTTTACTTTAGGCATGAGTGTCTAGATATAAAAGTTAAATTGATAAAAAGAGTATATTTTATTTGGCGGCAGTCTGCGCCGTAGGATTTTGCGCGTCTTTTGCCGCATCTTTTCCTGCAGCCACTTTCCCCGGCGCGATGGTCATGCCAATGGTGTTGCCCATTCGTTTGGCTGGCATCTCAACGCGGTAGGGAACGGTTAAGCTATTTTGAAAAGTCTTGATTTGGTCTTCAGCGAGATTAACAAAAGCCTGTTCGCGGCCGCGCATGCGCAATTCAATCTTCACCAAATCCCCATCGGTCAAAAAAGCATCGGCATGCTTGGCCTTGGTTTGCAGGTCGTGCGTGCCGATCCGGGTGCTTAAGCGGATGGTCTTGACTTCCACTTTTTTGGCCCGTTTTTTCTGCTGTTGTTCCTGTTTTTTCTGCTGATAGCGGAATTTGTCGTAACCAATCAGTTTGACCACCGGCGGTTTGGCATTCGGGGACATTTCCACTAAATCCAAGCCGTGTTCCTGGGCCAGGTTCAGGGCATCGCCAATTTTGAAGATGCCAAGCTGTTCGCCCTCATCGTTGATCACCCGGACTTCGGGCGCGGTTATTTGGTGGTTAAACCTTGTCTTTTGCAAGATCTTTAAAAATCCTTTTTGCCTGATTGGTTAATCTTGCGTAATTATATCTTTTCCGGCCAAATTTGTCAAAGCAGATAATCGCTCAAATCGCCTCTTTTTGGTATCATTACAGTATGGATAGAGAGATGGTAAAAATTGTGGTTTATGTTCCGGAGAGCCATGCTGATGCTGTCCGACAGGCTCTAGGCCAGTCCGGCGCCGGACAAGTTGGCGATTATGAATATACCAGCTTTTCCGTTAAAGGTGTCGGACGGTTCATTCCTAAGCCAGGAGCCAAACCGGCCATTGGCCAGGTTGGCAAACAGGAAGAAGTCCATGAAGAAAGGATCG
>DASYIO010000009.1:0-4922 GCA_035997465.1 Minisyncoccota bacterium
AGAGCGCTACTACGAGTCGGTGCTGGGCCGCTCGGGCGACAACTTGTATCGCAACTTTTTTGTCGAGCTGTTTGGTGCGGCGCAATCTTTGGCCGGGCAGGGGACGCGCGGCGACCTTATTACGACCATCGAGCCGTCGGTCCAGGGCGAGTTAGAGAGGACACTTGTCGAGTACGAGGACACCTGGCACCCCAAGCTTAGCGGTGGCATTGTGATGGACCCTCAGACGGGCGCTATTGTTGCTCTGGCTCTTGACCCGACGTTTGATCTAAACCAGTTTAATAAAGAGGAGGACCCGACCGTGTATGCCAACGCTATGGCGCAAAACGTCTACGAAATGGGCTCTATTATGAAGCCGCTTACGATGGCGGCGGGCATAGACTCGGGCGCTGTGACCGAGCAGACGACATACGACGACACAGGCTGTATTACGGTCGATACCAAAAAAATATGCAACTACGACGCGGTTGCGCGTGGCGTCATCCCTATGCAGCAGATACTCAGCCAGTCGCTCAACGTTGGCGCGTCGTTTGTGGCTACCAAAATGGGGCCGAGCGTCATGCGCGACTACTTTTTAAATCACTACAAACTTAACGAAGAAACGGGCATCGACCTGCCCGGCGAGATACACGGGCTGACCGACAACTTAAACGGCAAGCAGGCCGTGGAGTTTGACACGGCGTCCTTTGGCCAGGGTATTGCTGTAACGCCCATCGAGATGACGCGCGCACTTGCAACGCTCGCTAACGGCGGCAAGCTGGTGACTCCGCACTTGGCAAGCGCCATTAAAGAAGAAAGCGGTCTAACCCGCGACCTGGGCTGGGGCGAGCCCACACAGGTATTAAAGCCCGAGACGGTTACAACCGTAACCCGCATGCTTACCAATGTGGTTGACGGCCCGTTGGCCAACGGCGCTTTAAAAATGACGCACTGGAGCATTGCTGCCAAAACAGGCACGGCCCAAATTGCCGACCCTAAGGGTGGCGGATACTACCCCGACAAATATTTGCACAGCTTTTTTGGCTACTTTCCGAGCTATGACGCTAAATTTATAATATTTTTGTTTGCGGTCGAGCCGCAAGGAGCACCCTTTGCCTCGCAAACCTGGGCTCCGCCGTTTAAATCCCTGACGCAATTTTTGATAAATTACTACAACATCCCTCCGGATAGATAAATTGCAAAGCCCCGCGCATGCGCGCGGGGCTCGATTGTCGGAAACAGCTTGGCCCGTGATTAGGCCATGGCTGCTTCGATCTTCTGTCGAACAGCATTCTCGACAGCTTCGAGTTGGGCCTGCTTAGCTTCGGCCGCCTCACGCTGCCGCTGATCGAATCCTGCGATCACCTTGGCCATTGTGGTCTTGCGCGAGATCGTGTGGACCGTTGCGCCCCAGTACTTCTTGCGAAGCTGCTCTTTCATCGGCTTGGCCGTAATGATATAGAGCAGATCGTGAGCGAAGGGGCATGTTGCGATTGCCTCGCGAACAGTTTCCTTCCATCCCACTTGCTGCATTGTTCTCAGGTCGTGGCTCACAAGGAAGATCTTTTCCATCCTCGAGAAGATCGTAAAGTCGAGGAAGTCCTCGATTACATCCTCGAGCGGAGACGGCCACTCACGTACTTTCGTGAAATGGTTGATGAGCCTACGCCTGTGCCCGAGAAGTTCGTCGTCGATCTTCTCGACGCAACAAGCCGCAAGCTTGGGCATCCCCGGTCCGTCGAGAAAGGGGAATTTCTTGCGATGCTCATCCAGCTTGCGCCGGGACTCCTCGACAGTCTCCCGGCTGTATCCTTGACGCAGCCAATACTTTTCCATAGCACGTGCCTTTCTGCGGCGTTCCACCGCATGTATGCCAGCGTTCCACTGGCATTAGAGCTCGGTTGCCGTTCCAGCAAGACAAGCAGGAGTCGAAGGACTACCGGCATACAAAATACAAGTGTTATATAAGAAAGTCAATATGCATTTAAGATGTTATAGAATAAGGGCAACACATGCGGCAGGTTTTTAAACAACTCATTGTTTGGGTTCTGCAATGGGAGTCCAGGGCGGTACTGCGCAAGTACAAGCCCAAGGTCGTGGCTATTACGGGGAGCGTGGGCAAGACATCGACCAAAGACGCGGTCTATGCGGTCTTGAGCAAAAAGTTCCACATCCGCAAAAGCGAGAAGAGCTTTAACTCCGAGGTCGGCGTGCCGCTTACAATACTTGGCCTGGGCAACGCCTGGGGCAACCCTCTGCACTGGCTACAGAATATAATCGACGGGCTGTCGCTTATTGTTACAACTCGCAACTACCCCGAGTGGCTTGTGCTCGAGGTCGGAGCCGACAGGCCCGGCGATATTAAATCGCTGGCATCTTGGATCAAGGTAGATGTCGCCATTATTACGCGCTTGCCCGAGGTGCCGGTGCATGTCGAGTTTTTTGACTCGGTCGAGGCGGTTATCGAGGAAAAGGCTTCGCTTATAGACGCGGTGAGGCCGGGCGGCACCGTGCTGTTGTACGCCGACGACGAGCGCACCCGCAAGCTAGAGCAGCGTTTGCCTGCGCCCGACGCGCGCATAGTATTGTTTGGCTTTACCGACGAAACAGACGTCTGGGCCAGCGACTTTAAGATAGTGCGCGAGGAGGGTGGCAAGGGCTGGCCCATTGGCATGCGCGCCAAGATTACTGTCGGAGAAGAGTCTGCCCCGGTCGAGATTTTAGGCTCGCTTGGCAAGCATGCCTTTTTGCCAGCGGTTGCCGCCGCCGCCGCAGGCCATGTGCTTGGCGTAAGTTTGCAAGAGATAGTTGCCGGGCTCGAGGCCTACGAGCCGCCGCCCGGGCGTGTACGGCTGTTGCCGGGCATTAAAGACACGTTGGTTATAGATGACACGTACAACGCCTCACCTGCGGCTACTGTGGCCGCACTAGAAACATTAAGATTATCCGGCCCCGAGACCCAAGGGGCGCAGGCCGGCAGACGCATTGCTGTTTTGGCCGACATGATGGAGCTGGGGCGCGCGTCTGTAGACGAGCACCGCAAGGTGGGTGCACTGGCGGCTAAGGTGTGCGACATTTTAATAACGGTAGGAGTGCGCTCGCGCGATATTGCGATGGCGGCGCTCGACAATGGCATGCAAGACGGGCAGATCTTGCAGTACGAAGACGCAAACAAGGCCGGTGTCGAGCTCCAAAATATGCTACGCGAGGGCGACGTGGTTTTGGTCAAAGGCTCGCAGTCTATGCGCATGGAGAAGGTTGTTGAGGAGATAATGGCCGAGCCTGAGCGAGCGGGGGATTTATTAGTACGTCAGGATACGGAGTGGAAGAAACGCTAACTGCTTAGCGTTTTTTCCGTCCTGCGAGCCGTTGTCTCGCAAGGCGAGACAGGCGAGAGGTGGGACAAAGAGATAAGTTTTTGGTAAGGTAGAGGTATCTGTTCTTGTGAGAGGGTGGGATGGCGAATAGAAGGTTAGAAGCGGTGATGAAGAATTTCTCGGCCAGTCTGGCAACTCGTCCGTTGGGCAGTGTCAGGCGGGGGCCAACCAAGGCCGAGCTAAGGGCCATGGCGGACGAGGCACTCAAGAAGGCGGTCAAAGATGGGGTAAAAATCAAACGGGGTCGTAACACGAACCGCCCGTCTGAATACAACCTAGCGAGATACCGAGGTCACTGATGGGCGACAGAAAAGTGCGGGCTCCGGCCCGCCCTTTTTCTTTACTCTATTACAAATGCCGGCGGATGGCTGCCAACGTTTCGTCGCCTCGTGTGTCCCTAACCTCGGCCACGGGTACGTACACATGGGCCAATTGTTTGTATCGGGCCAGCCTTTCTTTAAGCAGTATGGGGTAGCAGCGGCGCAGGGCCTCATGTTCGCTCTCGCCTGGGTTGATAGAGAAGTACCCCGACCATGCAACAGGTTTGGGGTTGCGAAAAAACTTCTCTACCATGTCGCTAAGGCGCGCCTCGTCTATCTCTAGGTGCACTACAAGGCAGTTGTCTTGGAGCAAAGCGAGCGTCTCTTGCGGCAAATGCACAACACTGCCCGTCGTATCAAAAACGATATTTTGGCCGTGGGTGTGCATAGATGCGTGCTTGGTATAGGTGTCTTCGAGCTTTAGGTACTCTTGCTCGCGCTGCGCGTACCCGGCGTTTGACGGGTAGCCCATCCACGAGGAAATAGCCTCCTCTGACTCGAGGCCGAGTGACTTTAATATTTCGTCGTCTACGCAGTAGCGCAAAAATCCCTTGTCTCTTTCGAGCACGCCAGAGCGGTAGCTTTTGCCTGCATTGGACATCCCTACAAAGGCGACTCTGAGCGTGCTTTGGCTTAGATGTTGGTCAAATTCTTGGGGTGTTAGTCGGGAGTCCATGTTTGCTTATACATACTACCAGGGGCCGCCCTGGCTTGTCAGCTCGGTCTGTCAGCCTGGCCCCAAGTCAAAAAAGTGCCGATCCGTCAGCCTGGCCACAAGTCAAAATCGGTCGTCACCGATTTTGCTTGCCGGCCCCGGCTCGCGGTTTTGCCAGTGCAAAACATCGCTGTGCCTGTCACAAAAGCACAAAACCTCCCGCAGGGGAGGTGTTTGTGTCTTTTGTGACCCTACGGGGATTCGAACCCCGATTTGTTCCGTGAGAGGGAACTGTCCTAACCATTAGACGATAGGGCCAATACTAAACTCGTGCTTAAACAATTTACAATAAAAACCCATAAAACGAAAGGGCGGCGGACGAATGTCCGCCGCCCTGCCCATGCTGAGTTCACCACTTGAATTCCTCTTTGCGAGCTGCCCCGCTGACAAAAGGAAGGCGTTCGGGCTTTGCGGCGGGTACGGCCGCCGGGCGCCCAAGTTGTGGCGGCGTCTGTGGGACAACAAGGGGAGTCTCGGGGTGTCTCCGCAAGTAATCGTATCGCCTGAGCCACTGATCTAAAGGCGGCATCG
>DASYIO010000010.1:0-1512 GCA_035997465.1 Minisyncoccota bacterium
CGACAAATAGGTTAACGCCGTAACCAGCTTGGTTAGGCTGGCTGGCGCGCGAATGTCGGCAAAGTTCTTAGCCAGGATAATATTGCCAGTTTGGCCATCTACGGCGATGGCCGCGGAAGCGGTTAAGCTAGAATAATCAAAACTGGGGGCAGCGCTCTGGGCAAGAGCGGCCGATGGCGCGGCCAACGACGCGACTAGAAGCGACGCCACAATAACACCAAGGCTCAAAGCCACGCCTAACCTTAAAGCTGTAAAGCGGATAAAGAACTTCATTAGCTACCCATCATGCTGCCGAACTTGGACTGCAGCATCTTTTTATGTTTGTGCGTTAAATCTTCCAAGGCCTGGCGGATATGGCGGGCCACTTCAGACTTGTCTCCTGCCACAGAAGCATCGACTTCCACGCTTTTGACTTTCTGGTTGCCATCCACGGTAATTTTTATTTTATCGCCGGAAGATTTTCCCGTGACTTCTTCATTAGCCAGCATCAGTTCCAGTTGCTTGCCTTGCTTGCGCATCTCATTAACATCTTTGAGTTTGTCGAGAAATCCCATAGCTTATAGTAAATTAAACATTAACGATTAATAAATTGCCGGTTTTGTGATCTATGCTGTTTTGTCCGATAGGCCAGCCCGATCACGGCGCATATCGGCCCAGGTAAATTGGACCAGCGCGCCAAAAGCAATTAGGAGCAAAGCCAGATCGAATATCCAGCCGACCAACGGGATAAAAGCGACCAAGCCGAATAGCACCATGCCGACTAAGACCGCCTGCCAATCCAAAACCATGGCGGGTTTTTTGGTAAGCAATTTAATTAGCCATGCGCCCAGAAAGATCCCCGCCAGCAAGCCGGCAAAAGCCAGGCACAGCAAATACACTAACAACACAATAAACGCTACATAATAACCAATTAAAATTACCGTGAGGACAAGGGACACCACCGGAATAACAATGAGAGCCAAAAAACCCATGCCCAAGTTGGCCCAAGGCCGCCGGCGCATATTTTCAATAATATGGCCTGAGCGCTTTGGCAGCAGGTAAACCAGGAGCAAACCAGCAAAGATGCCAGCCAGCAATTTAAGCCCGGCTAAAGCGCCGAGAAGGCCTAATATCCCTTTCTTGTTGGATTTCTCCGGGGTAAAGTTAATCTGCCCGACCTTGGCGCCATCGCGAACTACGGCTGCTTGGCGACCAGTATAAGCGACGGGGCTGGCAATGTCAGCCTGGGCGCCGAATACTAATTGATCGGAAATATGCACGGAAACCGCTCCATTGATTTTGCTATTGATAGTTACGCTGCCTCCGGCGATCCGGACACTGCCTGCCACCGGGCCGTTCAAATCTAGGGTACCGGCCGACATGACCAGGTCGCTGCCAATGGAAGCTTTTTCCGTAACCGTCAAAGTGCCGGCGAGCATTAGTACATCACCTTTCACCGGGCCGTTAATCGTAACTTTACCGCCTAATACGCGAACATCGCCCCCGACTGAACCGTTAATAACCAGAGTCCCG
>DASYIO010000011.1:0-7857 GCA_035997465.1 Minisyncoccota bacterium
GTGCAAGTGCGGGCCAGTAGCATAGCCGGTGTCACCCGAAAGCCCAACGGTCTGCCCCAGGTCTACCCGCTGGCCTTTGACGACAGAAATTGACGAGAGGTGCGCGTACAAAGAAGTGAGTCCGTCGTCGTGTTTAACCAAGACCCACTTGCCGTATTGGCAGTACTTGACTGCGCCCTGGTTAATTTCCTCAACAGTGCCGGCGAGCACCGACTTGACCGGCGTGCCAATGGAGGCGGCAAAGTCCACGCCGTTGTGGCCTTGCCCGTTGTAAGCGCCCGACTGGGCAAACGCCGTGTTGCCAAAGTATTGCGTAATGCGGATAGTCGCCAAAGGCCAGTTGATGATCCCCTGTTGGGGCGAGGGAGCGGTGGTTGTGTCGGCCGTGCCAAGGCCTTGCGCAAGCTTTATGAGCTCGGCTTCAAATGATGTCTCTTCGGCCTTTTTTTGAGCAATAAGCGCCTGGTACTGCGCCTCTTGGTTTTGAGTTTGTGTCAGCAAGTTGCTTTGTGTTGTGCGCACAACCGACACGCCCTGCTTTTGGTCGGTAAGGTCGCTTTGCAGTGCCGCGAGCTCTTTGCGCTTTTGCTCGGCGGTCTTTTTGCTCGAGGTCAGGCTGGTCTTAAGGTCGGACAGATCCTCTATGTGGTTTTGCAACTCGCCGCGCACCGTGGCCAACGACACCGCCTGGTCAAAGAACGAGGCCAAGGTGCCGCCCCCAAGCAGAGCCGACACCATCGAGTCTTCGGTCATGTGGTCGAGCTCGCGCAGCGTGGTTGCTACCTCGTCTTGCGAGGTCGATATCTGGTCCTCGGTTGTAACAATGGTAGAGCCGAGGCTTTTTATATCTTTGTCTTTTTGTGTAATCTGGCTTTGGGTGAGGCTCAGGCTTTTTTGGAGCTTTTGTATCTGCAGGTCGAGACCCTTAACTGCGGTCTGCAGAGTCTGCTTTTGGGCTGTAGTAGTTGTAAGTTGGCCCTCGAGCTTTTTTATCTCGTCTTGGAGCTGCTGAATTTGCGCGTTGGTGTCGTCTACTTTGCCCTGGAGCTCCTCGCGCGTCTGCGCGTGCACCTGCGGTGCGTACTGATATACAAAAAGGCTGGCAATAAACAAAAGCGCAAGCGCGCCCCTCAACACTCCAAAGCGATAGACGACCATTACCTATCTATTTTAAAACGATTTGAGCGCTTGAGCAATGCGGACAAGTGCCTGTGCTTTGCCTACAAGCGCCGCAATAGTAAAAGGGTCGGGAGATTTTTCTTTACCCGACAATGCCACGCGCAAGGGCCACAACACGGCACCCCTGCCCTCTTGCTCGGCATATGGCATTACGGTGTCTTTTATACGCACAGCGGTGAAGTCCTCATCAGCTACCCCCTCGATGAGACCTTGCACCGCTTGCAAATGCTTAGACGCATCGTCTTTGCCTGTCTTTCCTTTATTAAGCAGGAGTCCCGGGTCATACGAGACACTCGTCATAAAATCGTACTCTTTTAGAAGCTCCGCAGCCTCTACAAGCGTCTGCGCACGCTCTTTTATAAGCGGCACGAGCCGCGCGTCAAAGTCTTGTTGGCTAAACTCACGCAACCTCTTTTCGTACTCTGCGTCCGAAAGCCGCTTAAGATGCTCGAAGTTAAACCAGGTAAACTTCTGTATATCAAAGATAGCGCCGCCTTTGTGTACGCGCTCCATGCTAAAGAGCTTAGTGAGCTCGCTTAGCGTAAACACCTCTTGCTCGCCGCCCGGGTTCCACCCCAAGAGAGCCACGTAGTTGAGTATCGCCTCTGGGACAAACCCTTGCTTTTGGTAGTTGCCGACAGAAGCGCCATGTTTGCGTTTGGAGAGTTTGGCACGGTCAGGCGCGAGTATAAGCGGAAAGTGCGCATATACCGGGCGCTTAAATCCAAGAGCTTCGAGTATGAGTATTTGTCGCGGGGTATTGGAAATGTGCTCCTCGGAGCGCAAAACATGGGTCACTTTAGCATCACCGTCGTCTGCGACTACCGCAAAGTGATACAAAGGGTCCTCAAGCGAGCGGGCGATAACAAAGTCTCCGTGCTCGGTCGTGTCAAATGTTACCTCACCCCTAATAAGATCTACAAAGGTAATTGTGGTGCCCGGGTTTTTAAGCCGGACGACCTCGACCTCTTGTGACGGATCATCTTTTTTAGGCTCGCGTGACACATAGGCCTTGCCCTCTGCAACGAGTTTCTTTAGTAGCTCTTTGTGGCGCTCCAAGTTTGCCGACTGCACATACTTTGCATCGGGCTCGAGCCCGCACCAGGTAAAGTCGCGCCAAATGGCCTCTACCCACTCGGGCTTGTTGCGCTCGCGGTCGGTGTCCTCGATGCGCACAAAATAGGTCCCGCCGTTTTGTTTGGCAAAAATGTAGTTAAAAAGCGCGGTACGGACCGTACCAATATGCATCTCCCCTGTCGGACTGGGCGCTATGCGGGTGACAACGTTACTTTTCATGCGAGAGGGCGATGTCTAGGAGCGCGTTGGCAATGAGTTTGGCGGCGTCGGGGCGGGCAAATTGGCGTGCGGCGTTTTGCATTTTGTGCTTTAGCTCCTCGTTTCCGAGTATGTGGTTTATTTCGGACACCAAAAGCCCCGGGGTAAGGTTGTTTTGCTCGATGACCGACGCTCCGCCGGCCCGTGCGTACGCAAAGGCATTTTTTATCTGGTCATGCGATATCGGCTCGGGTATGGGCACCAATATGGTCGGTATGCCCCATGCCGCCACCTCGAATATGTTGCCCGCCCCGGCGCGCGACACCACCAGGTCGGCTGCGCCAGCTGCCATGCGCGTTGCCAAGTCATTTAAGTAGTCAAAAGGCTTGTAGCGTTCAAACACGACCGAGTCGTTGATAATGATGCGCGCGCGACCTACGACGTCGTCAAAGTTGGCCCGGCCTGTTTGATGTACTACCTGGTAGTGCTCGAGCAACTTCGGTAGGGCGCCCAATATTGCATCGTTAATAGCTTGCGAGCCCTGGCTGCCGCCGGTTACCAAAATAACGGGCAGGTCTTTTTTAAGCTTAAGAAACTCATGCGCGCCCTCGCGTGCAGGCAAAAGTGCCGCCTTGCGCACAGGGTTGCCGGTGTGGGCCACTTTGTCTTTAGGAAACTGCTCGGCGCCTTCGGCAAAAGCAACAGCGATTTTTTGTGCGAATTTGGCCGCCCACTTGCTTACGCGCCCGGCGTCGGCGTCGCTTGTAAGTATCACAACCGGGATGCTAAACATCTTTGCCGCCAACAGTGTTGGAAAGGCCGCATAGCCTCCGGTGCTAAACACTACGTCTGGGTATAAAAAGAAAACGCGCAGCACCGAGCGTATGACCCCCCACCCCGTTTTAAAGTAGTCAAAAAAGTTGAGGACAGAAAAGTAGTTGCGTATTTTGCCCGCCGATGTGGCGACCCAGGTAATGTTGTTGGCCAGCAATACCTCGCGGTCGTACGGGTCGGGGGCGGCGTAGTACAACTGAGGCTCAAGGAGCTTCTTTTCGCGAGTCTCGTCGTTAATGGCCTCGGCCACCGCAACAATAGGGTAAAAATGCCCGCCCGACCCGCCTCCGGTAAAAAGTATTTTCATCTAGGTAAAATCGGGCCTAGCTCTTCATGCGCCTCGATACGCTCAATATTATCCCAATTTCGGCTAGGGAGATAGCAAGCGCCGTGCCGCCGTGGGAGACGAAGATGAGTGGCAGACCTGACAGGGGTATCAGGCCAATAGTTGAGGCAATATTCATAAACGACTGCCCTATTATCAAAAGGACCAGCCCCACTACCAAAAGCCCGCCAAAGGGGTCGGGCGCTCTGGCCGCTATGCGCAAACCAAGCAGGGCCACAGTGGCGTACAAGACTACCAGCAAGACGCTGCCTACAAAACCAAATTCCTCGGCCGCTACGGCAAAAATAGAGTCACCAATAGGCTCGGGCAAAAAGGCAAACTTTTCTATACTCTGGCCAAAACCTTTGCCGGCCCACTCGCCCGAGCCCACAGCAATAAGCGACTGCTGTATTTGGTAGCCGGCCCCTTGCGGGTCGGAGTCCGGATGCATGTACGTTGTAAAGCGCTCCATAAGGTACGGCCGATGATACGCCGCCAAACCTACGGCACCCACGCCAATAAGAATAATAGCGAGTATGTGCCACGCCTTGCCTCCGGCCGCAAAGAACATGCCAAGGCTTGCCAAAACGATTATGGCTGCGCCGTCAGTGTCGGGCTGAAGCAGTAGTACCAGGGCGGCCGAGCCCACAATAAGAGCCAGAGGCAGTATCCCGCCGCGCACCGTGTCGACATGTTTAAAGTTGCCGGCGTATACGGCGGCCAAAAGGACTATCACAGCCAACTTAAGAAGCTCAACAGGCTGAAACGACACCGGGCCTAGTGCTAGCCAGCGCGAGGCGCCCTTAAGCTCAAGCCCGATGTGCGGGACAAACGTAAGCAGGGTTAAAACAAGCGCAAGCCCAAAAAAGTAAATGGTGTAGGGCCGCCAAAGGCGGTAGTCCATGCGCGACAGGACCCACAGGGCGATGCTCCCGCAGACCAGGCCCAGCAATAGCTGGTTGACCGCAACCGAGCTAAACGAGGCCCCGCCGCGCGCCAAGAGCCCAAGTGCTGCTGATGTAAATATAAGTAGGCCAAAGACCACGAGCGCGCACAGCACTAAAAGGAACGGCGTGTCGATAGACTTTTTAGCGTGCACACCCTCAATTATATCAGTGCCAAAGCAAGGCCCGCGACTGCGGCGACAACGCCAACTATCCAGTAGCGCATGGTGACCTTGTATGCGGGCCAGCCAATAGCCTCGAAGTGATGATGCAGAGGCGCGATGCGCAATATTTTGCGGCCCAATACCTTTTTGCCAAATATTTGGACGATGTTTGATATGACCGTTGCCACCAAAGGCAGGGCAATTATGGGCAGCACCGAGACTCCCCTGCCGCCGCCCTTAACGTCGGTTAAAAAGGCGATGACGGTAAGCACGATAGTAAGCGCCATGCTGCCTGTCTCTGAAAGATAAAAGCGCGCTGGCGGGATATTAAACCACAAAAAGGCAAGCAGGCCGCCCGCGATGGCCGCGCACAGCGCTGCGACGTCGAGCTGATTTTGAAAGAACGCGATGCCCGCGTAGGCCGAAAATATCGTCGCAAATATCCCGCCCGAAAGCCCGTCGAGCCCATCTATAACGCCGCCTGCGTAAACAAACAGCGCTACTAATACAAACACGGGGATAAATAACGCGCCAAGCTCTAAGGGTGCATGCATAAACGGGACGGTAACAGACGAGACATCGAGCTTTTCGAAAAACCACCAACCCACAAGCAAGGCTACAAGGGCGACAAACAGCAGTCGCACGCGCAGACGCAACCCCTGCCGGCCCGACACCTCAAACAAGTCATCGGCAAAGCCCACAAGGGCACCCATGGCCATCGCGGCTATCGGCACCCAAGTTTGCGAGCGGCTAATAAACGCGAGTGTCGAAAACGCGTCAGGAAATATGCGCGCCAACAGCGACAAAAGGTCTGCAGTCAACAAAACGCTCACCCACACTACAACCCCGCCAAAGCGCGGGGTGCCGACCTCTTTATGTTCGTGCAGGCGGTTAAACTCGGCGGCCGCGCTGCCGTCTAGGGCTACTTTGCCGGCTTTGGGCTTCCACATTTTGTACTTGTACAAGTAATGGGTCAAAAATGGCGTAATAAGCACGCCGATTAAAAAGGCCAGTGTAGCGGGCACAAATATGCGCATTACATCGAGGGTCATAAAGTTGAGTCGTTATTATTTGCCGCTTCTTTTTGTCTATACGCGTCCTCTAGCTTAGACAACTTGTCGCGTACCTCTTGATAATCAGGCAAGTCTTGTGCGCGGGCAACGCCAAGCGTTGACAAAAGCTCGGTGGTCGACTCGTACAAAAACGAACGGCTATCTTTAGGATTAGGGATCTTGCGCACCAGGCCGCGCATGGTCAGCGTACGCAAAGTTTGAGACGAGTTTACGCCGCGTATAAAATCAATCTCTGAGCGCGTTAGCGGCCCGCGGTATATCACGGCTGCCAGCACCTCTTGCCCTGCTTTGCCTACCTCGCGCGCGTACTCGTCTTTGCGGACTTTTTCTATCAGCTCGGCGGCTTGGGGGGCCGCGCGTAGCTCGACGGTTTTGCCGTCGTCTACCACAACGGTGCCTCGGCCGCCTTGGCTAAGCTCGACCAGCGCGTCGTTAATGGCGTTGGCCTCGGCGTCCAGTAGTTTTTGCAGCTCGCTGCGCGCCAAGGGTCTGCCCAATGCAAACAACAGTGCCTCTATTTTGCTGGCTAGGTCACTCATAGGTGGGGGTCGATACCGAGTCGGACTCCATAGTAATGTCGCCAAAGTCCTCCTCTTGCTGTGCACGTAGTATACCCTGCTTAACAAGCTCTAAAAGTGCCAAAAAGCTTACTATAACGCCGTGGCGCACCTCGGCGCTTTGTGCCTTGCCGAGCCCCGAAAACTCTTTAAAGCTCATCCTAAAAGCCGAGGTAATGCGCTGGCTCATTTGCCCTATCATCTCCTCGAGAGACATTATTTTTTTTACCTCCACTTTTGGCAAAGCAATAGTTGTTGGAAATCCGTTTATCAAGGCCTGAGCCGACTCGCGCAAAGAGGCCGGGGTTACGGCAGTGTCCGGGATAAACAGGGGCTCGGGCTCGGTGGGCTCGCCCTCGTATAAGTACGGCTCGCGCAACTGCGCATTAAGACCACGCGCGGCCTCTTTAATAAGCTGGTAGAGCGCGAGGCGGTACTCCAACTCTTTAATATCGCGGGTCTCCTCGTCGCTTAATGTAAGTGTCGGCAACAACGAGCGCGATTTAATTAACAGGAGTGTTGCGGCCAAACTAATAAACTCGGCCGTCTCGCCTACCGGCAGCTCGTGCATCCCGTTTACTTTGGCGATGTACTCGTCGGTGACAGACGCCAGCGATATGTCGTTTATAAGGAGCTTGCGCTTTTCGATTAGCTCGAGCAGTAAGTCGAGCGGGCCTTCGTATACGGGAGTTTTGATATCGATAGGCATACGTGTAATGAGCGTAGTCAGGCTAGAGTATAAACTGGCCGTCTTTGTATATCACTTTAGTTTTACCACTCTTTAAGTGCGCGGTGACCGTGCGTTTGCTTGTGCTAAACATATCGGTGTGGACAGAGGAGTCGTTGTAGCCCAGGCGCTCGCGGTCTTTTTGGGTGAGTTTAGACGGGTCGCCGGTATATGCATCGCCGAAAGAAGACCCAATGGCAATGTGGGTGTTGCCGTACTTACCGCCAAAGTTTTCGTCATACAAGGTCTCAGCCATAAACTTTTTTATCCGGGAGTGGCGCTTGTCGGTCAATGAAAATTCTCCAACCTTGTCGGCACCCGGAGTTGCTATCATTTCTTTAATAAACTTCTCACCTACTTTTGCCCTAGCCTTAACTATGCGACCGTCTTTAAACCACAGCTCGATGCCGTCGGCGTAATTGCCATCACGGTATAGGGGCATGTCAAAGCGTATCCAGCCCTCGGTGCCGCGCCAATCGGGCGAGGTAAATATCTCGAAGCTCGGGATATTGCATCCTCTACCACTAAGCCATTGGCGTTTTTCGCCCAGTTTTATCCAAAGATCAATGTCCTCACTTTTTATATGCAAGCGATCTATGTTCGGCGAGAGTTTATTGAGCCTCTGCCTGTATTTCTCCATCCCGCGGTAGGTCTCCTTCCATTTGGCTATGGGATCTTGCTCGTTTAAAAAGCAGGCATTTATTATCTCGCCCCAGTACTCCTTAAGAGGCATCCTCGCCTCTTTGGCCATAGCTGGCGTGCCGTAAAGCGCGATGCAC
>DASYIO010000012.1:0-3318 GCA_035997465.1 Minisyncoccota bacterium
GGGTCTTGTCGTGCGTATATCGGTCTACCCTATCGTCGAAGTGCCCGCACAGTGGAAGGAGCTCAGCGATACTATAAAGCTCGAGGCGTCGGTGCCCGCAACTGCCGAGGAAATAACCAAGACCCTAGAGGACCTGCAAAAGAGCCGCGCAACTAAGGATGCCGACGGCAAGGACGTTTTGCCCGAGCTTAATGACGAGTTTGCCAAAAGCTTGGGCGCGTTCGAAAGTATGGACGCTTTGCGCGAGCAAATAAACAAAGGTATCACCGAGGAAAAAGTGCGCGCTACTGCCGACCGGCGCCGCGGCAAGCTTATCGAGGCCCTGCTCGAAAAATCAAACCTTGAGGTCCCCTCTGTGTTTGTCGACAGCGAACTTTCAAAAATCCTGGCCCAAATGAGCGAAGATGTAGAGCGCATGGGCATGACGATGGACGACTACCTTAAGCGCACCAACAAAACCGAAGATGATATTAAAAACGATTTTCGCGACCAGGCTCGCAAGCGCGCCAAGCTCCAGCTGCTTTTAAACAAAATGGCCGAGGACGAAAAGGTTGTCGCCGACGAGACCGCTATCGAGATGGAGATGAAGCATGCTCTCGAGCACTTCCCCGAGGCTAAGCCCGACCTGGTTAAGATCCATATCGAAACGGTATTGCGCAACGAGCAGGTACTTAAGCTGCTTGAGGGCGCAGGCAAAAAGGAGTAGAGTACGGGCATGCAAAACGACAAAAACTCCGCCGACATCCGCGCACAGCTGGTGCCCATGGTCATAGACAAGTCGCCCTACGGCGAGCGCGCCTATGACATCTTTAGCCGCCTCTTAAAAGAGCGCATCATATTTTTGACCGGGCCCATCGAGGACCATATGGCCAACCTTATTATTGCCCAGCTCCTCTTTCTGGAAAGCGAGGACCCTAAAAAAGACATCCACCTCTACATCAACTCGCCCGGCGGCTCGGTCACCGCGGGCTTGGCGATACTCGATACGATGAACCATGTTAAGCCCGACGTCGCTACCGTGTGCGTCGGCATTGCTGCATCGGCCGCCGCCGTTATTTTGGCCGTCGGGCAAAAGGGCAAGCGCTTTGCCCTGCCTAACGCCGAGGTTATGATCCACCAACCGTGGGGCGGCGCACAGGGCCAGGCAACCGACATCGAGATAACCGCCAAGCATATTGTTGCAACCCGCGAGCGTCTTAACAAAATTTTGGCCAAGGCCAGTGGCCAGCCGCTCGAGAAGGTCGAAAAGGACGTCGACCGCGACTACTTTATGATGGCCGAGGATGCCAAAAAGTACGGCCTTATAGACGCTATCTTTACCCAAAAAGGCCTTGGCAACCCCACTGCAAAGAAGTAAAACCCAGTAAAAAATTATACGTACTCCTCGAGACCCTGCTTTTGCAGGGTTTTTGGGGCAATTGCGGGCGGGGGGCTTTGTTGCTATTGTGAGCCTGTGCCTTTCACTACAAACTTCATGATTTCTTTCTATGTCATTAACACTAGTGTTCGTCCTCTTGGGGCTTGCGGGCCTCGGGGGAGCCATAATCGGATACGTATTCCGATGGCTCTTAGTACTGTCTCGTAAAGGTTCGATCGAAATAGAGGTAAAGCAGATAACGCTCAACGCCCAGGTCGCCGCACAAAAGATAACCGAGGAGGCCGACGCCAAAGCCAAAGAGGTGCTTTCGCAGCTCGAGTCGACCGTCGCCGAAAAAGAAGAGAAGGTGACCCGCGCCGAAGAGCGCGTCTTTAAGCGTGAGGAGTCTTTGGACAAAAAGCAGGCCGAGCTCGACCAAGAGGTCTCTGTCGTTAAGGGCAAAATAGAGGAGATCCGCGCTATTAAAGAGCGCGCCGAGTCCTTACTTACCGAGCGCACAGGCGAGCTTGCCAAGCTGGCAGGGCTTACCAAAGACGAGGCGCGTGCGCAGCTTATGCAAGAGATAGAGCGCGAGGGCGAGGAGGACTTTATGATGCGCGCTGCCAAACTCGAGCGCGACGGCCACGAAAGGCTCGAGCGCAAGGCCCGCGACATCCTTACCACCGCCATACATCGTCTTGGCAACTCAGTTGCCTCCGACACTATGGCGACCGCCATCACTATCCCCAACGACGAGCTTAAAGGCAAAATAATCGGCAAAGAGGGCCGCAACATCAAGGCGTTCGAGCGCGCTACGGGTGTCGAGGTCATTATTGACGACACCCCGGGCTCTATCGTGCTTAGCTCATACGACCCGCTGCGCCGCGCCATTGCCCGTGTTGCACTCGAAAATTTGATAGTCGACGGCCGCATCCAACCCGCCAAAATCGAGGACACAGTGGAGAAAGCCAAAGCCGAGGTCAACAAAATAATCAAAGAAAAGGCCGAGGCCGCCGCCTTCGAGGCCGGCGTGCTTAACCTCGACCCCAAACTCCTTATGATATTGGGCCGACTGCACTTCCGCACATCTTACGGCCAATCGGTCTTGCAGCACTCAGTCGAGATGGCGCACATTGCCGGCATGATAGCCGAGGAGCTGGGTGCCAACCCGCAGGTGGCTCGCGCTGGTGCGCTTTTGCACGACATTGGCAAAGCACTCGACCACGAGGTACAGGGCACGCATGTGGAAATTGGCCGCCGCGTATTGCAAAAGTTCGGCGTGCACGAGGATGTGATCAAGGCCATGCAGGCCCACCACGAGGAGTACCCGTACGAAACACTCGAGTCCTACATCGTCCAAGTTGCAGACGCCATATCGGGTGGCCGCCCGGGTGCACGCCGCGACTCTGTCGAGCAATACATCAAGCGCCTGCAAGATATCGAGGGTATTGCAAACTCCTTCCCGGGTGTTGAAAAGTCCTACGCCATATCAGCCGGCCGCGAGGTGCGCGTATTTGTTAAGCCCGAGGACATGAGCGACTTTCAGGCGCGCGAGTTGGCGCGCAATATCGCGCTTCGTATTGAAAACGAACTTAAATACCCTGGCGAAATTAAGGTAAACGTCATCCGCGAACTGCGCGCTATCGAATTCGCCCGCTAATTACAAAAACAACGCTCCTCTTTCAGGAGGAGCGTTTTGGTTTTTTGAATCTTGCTATCCCATTTTGCCAAACCTCGGACTTTCGCCCCAGGGGCATTTACTAATGCTTTCGTTCCACCATTCGGCGACTCCGCACACTTCCTTGTCACGGTATACGTAGATGATCGCAAGGAGAGTATGTGGCTTCCACCACCAATCACTAAAGCCAAACCAGTAGATCCTAGCCTGGTGGTTTTCGACTTTTTTCAACCGCTCGAGTAGCTCAATAACCTGCGGCCACTCCGCTTGCAGCACAAGAGGG
>DASYIO010000013.1:0-4222 GCA_035997465.1 Minisyncoccota bacterium
ATGTTGCGTGGGACTGCTGATACAGACGTCTGTTTGCCATTGGAAATCACCGTTGGTTGATAGTATCGACCACGGTGATTTTCACATGGACTTCGTCTCTAAACGCACGCCCCGGCTAAAGCCGGGGGTTTATGGGATTAACGAAAAGGCCGCCTTGCGGCGGCCTTTGCGACATTGAGACTTCGTTAGTAGCGTCTAATTTCGTACGCTACAGGCAGGTCGTCTCCCTCCCTGCAACGGACCTCGAACCGATCCGCGCTGTGAGAGCCCTTAATCTTTCCGGCTTGCATTACATTCCAGGGCACTTTGATTTGCCCCAGACACTCGGACACCGCGTAGCTTGTGTGGTCGGGCCGCACTTTTCTGACAGCGACGGGTATCCACTCGTCTTCGTCGATGCGCGGCGCGGCGGGCACATCTTGCTTGGCAGGCTCCGGCGTCGACACGGGTGCGAGTTTGGGCGACTCGACCTCTATTGCAGGTTCGACGGGCCGCGCTTTTTCGGTCGTCGGCTGTCGATCCTTCAGAAGCACCCACCGACCATCGACCATTTCGACCTCGCCCTTGGCGACTTTCATTCCTTCGATTTCGATAAACTCGTCAATAAACGGTCTCCCGTCTTTTGCAAGTCCTCGACGGAATGTGACACAGACGCCAGGGTGGATGTTCTCCCTATTCGCCTTTAGCAATGCGACGACGAAAAAGAAGATGTCTCCTCCGTTATCGAGGTCCACGAAGCCATATCCGCGGCCTTTGTTAAAGAACTTGACGCGACCAGTTTCGATCGGCGCCTGCGTCGTGCCTGCGGTCATTGAGCACCCCTGGTTAAGATCTCCGCTCCGAGTGTACGGCAAAATTTTTACTACGTCGAGTCGTTAACAAATTCTGTACGACCGTGAATAATAAGTTTTGTTAGAAACGAAAAGGCCGCCGTAAGGCGGCCTTTTAACCGGCGAGACTCAGACGGCGGGGCCGTATATTTCGGCGCCCTCTTTCGTTGGCCTGAAGGACACTGGGAGCATTGGACCGCCGCCAGGCAAAATGACTTCGAAAGACCTGCCGAGTTCTTCTTGCAGAAGCTTAGCGACTTCGTCGCACAACTTCTTGAAGTTCTGATGGCCGTAATCGACTTGCGTGACCATCACTTCGATGAAGCCCACATCGTCCTGCATGAGTCCACTTTCGCTAACGACCCATATTTTTTTCGGATCGTCATACCCGATGAGGGCCCCAAAAGCCTTGATGTCATCGGCGACATCGCCGCCGAGACAAGTGCTGCATGTCACCCTGAAGATGGGCATGGTCCAAAAGCCTTTCCGGTTGGAACTGACAACTTCAGCACAAAACTACAGCAAACCGCCCAAAAAGTCGAGTATTAAAAATTACTTTGCTACCCAAGCTTGAGTATCGGGATTCCAGTACGACTTGCCGTCGGCGCTCACCCATTGGCCCTTGGCGTCGTCCCAATAGTCGCCGTCCTCATCCTTCCACATATTTTTGTCGCCATCCCAAATGTAGCCTTGCGGCGATACCCATGCGTTTGCTTTGTCATCAAAGTGATCGCCATTGGTGTCTATCCAAGCCTGCATGGTGTCGTCCCAATAGTCACCCGCGCTGTCTGTCCAGCGGGCGTTTTTATCATCCCAAATAAATCCGTCAGACGATACCCAGGCCGAAAGCCCATCATCCCAGTGGTCGCCGTAGGAGTCAAACCACGCGTTTTTGTCCTGGTCCCAGTAGTCACCTGCGCTGTCCTTCCATCTATTATTGTCTCCATCCCATATCAGACCGTCCGGCGACACCCACGCCTGCAAGCCTTCGTCCCAATGATCGCCCCACTCGTCGGTGTCAGCGCTGGCACTTGTATCGGCACTGCTGGTGGCGCCAACCCCTGCGTCGGTATCGGCAAGCGCGACTGCCGCACCAAGTTTTACTTTGGCAGATGACTTAACAGATGAGTCGGGCGCCGACTGCGGCCGAGCCGCCGGCGAAGTAGCGGGCTTGTCTGCCGGCTTGGCAGCGGGGGCCGCTTTGGCGTCGGTCGTAGCAGGGGTTTGTGCAGGCTCGACGGCACGTGGCCACTTTAAGTACGCACCATAAGCCAGTGCTGCAACAACTACAAGTCCAAAAAGGCTCAGTGCAAGTGTGGTATTAAAACCCTTGGGCGCGGGTGTAGACGTGGCAGGCGTGGGGGTAGGCGCTGGAGCAGGAGCTGGCGGCTGCGGTGGTTGGGCCTGTGGAGGCATAACCATATAGTACCCCCTATCCCTACCAGCCCACACCCTGCTTGTGGATTGGTGAAGATGACAGACTACCCAACACAGTCGAGGCGACCGACTACATCGTTATCGTCGGGTAGACGTGGCTTGGGTTGCGGTTTGCCTCCTCGACTTCAAGCAGGCTAAATCGCGAGTTACCCTCAGAGTTCGTTCCTATAAACTTCTCTAACGCTGTTGCATATAACTGCCCGTGGTCATACAGCGCCCGGTATATAACAAGAAACTCGTCGCCGTCTTTGTCGGCATTTTTGGCAATATCAACGACCAAATACCGGTTGCCGCGATAATGCTCGTAAACCCGGTTGCGCTGTACTGGTGTGTCGAGTTTTTTGTAATCCATACGGGTAGTGTACAACTTGAGGTGCCCCGTGCGAAGCTGGGGCTTATTTCGACATAATGCAAAATCCCCTGTAAAGTACCCGAAGAGATACCACCGCGACAGCACCCATCGGAGACGCGACATGCCGACGCCGCAAGAGTCTCCGAACATTCGGAGGCCACCACCAAGACCCGAAATGCCAGGTCCACAACCTCCTCGTCCGGAGGTTACAAACGACTGGACCCCCGACCTTGGAGACAAAGAGCCGCCACACGAGGAAAGACCGCCTCCCCAACCCGCAGTCCACTAAAGTTCGAGCGCGCGATCCGGCGCGCTCTTTTTGATTTAAAAAGCCTGAGCCATTATTTCTTCCGGCGTACTGCAAGTTTGATTATTTTTTCAAGCTCTTTTGTATTAATATCGGACAATTTGTTGATATAGAGGCATCCTCCCCCTTCTTTGTACTTGCCCAGTTTTAAAAGAAAGTCGTTATCTCCCTTATTTTCCTTCAAACCGCCGGCCACCATTTTAAAAACCTTTAAGCCGTACAGAGTGATGTTTTGCTTGCGCGGCGAAAATCCGACCATCATCCACTCCCCCTCTTTGCCGTTTGCGTAGGTGTACTTTATCCGGCCAAAGCCGACAATAGACGCACCCCACATTTCGGGCTTGGCCTTGGTTGCCTTCTCCATCATGTTTGAGATGACGAGGCAATCATGGCGCTTTTGTGCGTCTTTGATCGTGCTCAAAAACTTATCTACACTCGCCTTATTTAGTTTTGTTTTAAGTTCTGCCATAGATGAGCTTAGAACCTATTTCAAAACTTGGTAGTGGAGCTGGATTTCGTTCTCACTAAACATCTTAGAATCCAAGAATTTTAAAGCCCTGTCTGATTTCCCTTCGCTAAAGAGCGCAATGCCTTCGCTCACAATATTAGGCTCAATGTCCAAATATATCTCATCTATTAAATTTGCATCCAAAAAAGCCGCATCTATCTTTCCACCTCCGGCAACGATTACCTCATCGAAATCTTTAACTATCTCCAGCGCCTCTTGTGGGGAGCGTGCTACCGAGTGGTTTGCATCTTGGACCTTAAAATCCCCTTGTGATACGGCGACCATTTTTACTCCCGCTTTTAGAAATTCCTGAAACTCAGGTTGAGTAGACAATATCTCGTAAGTCCTACGTCCGACAATTACTGCGCCTGCCGCTTTGACTGCTACAACGTAATTCGTCGATTCTGCGGGCGTAATGAAATCTGCCGAGTCATCATATTTGGCAATAATGCCATTGACCGTAGTAGTCATGTATAGAGTCACTTTCATAGCGGCAGTATACCAAAAATCATCAGACTGACGTCAAACCTACTCCCCCGCCTTAGGATGCGGGGCGCGGTAAAAGAGGACGGGGACGACGACCAAGGTCAGGCAGATAGCAAACATCAGGCCAAACATCACCGTAAAGGCGAACGGGCCCCAGGTCGGGTTAGACAGTGCAAGCGGGATCATGCCTATTACCGTTGCGATGGTGGTAAGGAGTATCGGCCTAAAGCGCATTTCGCTGGACTCGACCACAACGTCGATAAGCGGCTTGTTTGGATGCGCGTTCATATTGTGTATGAGCG
>DASYIO010000014.1:0-4056 GCA_035997465.1 Minisyncoccota bacterium
ATGTTGCGTGGGACTGCTGATACAGACGTCTGTTTGCCATTGGAAATCACCGTTGGTTGATAGTATCGACCACGGTGATTTTCACATGGACTTCGTCTCTAAACGCACGCCCCGGCTAAAGCCGGGGGTTTATGGGATTAAAGAAAAACCGCCGCTTGGTAGCGACGGTTTTGAGTTGTGAATAGTTTTGCCCTACTCCTCCTTGCGGATTGTTCGGGCTTCTGTTGCTAAGCGGGATATCAGCCCGCTCTGGTTTCTGCCGCCTCCGGCACGTACTCAAGCATGTACTTGAGCAGCGCAGCCCAGTCCTTCACCCGCTCGCCTTTCGAGTTCGTGGTGAACCACAGCCGATTGTTGACCAGGAAAACCTGGGCACCATCGACTGTGAATGGGATCGGTTTGCTTTCCGACTTTTGGAAAGCATCGATGCAGGCCGAGGCGGGGTGAGAGTGGTGGTCGCTGTCAGTAAAGACCGCAACCAACTTCACACCGCGCTTTGCCGCGAGAAGCGCGAGGAAGATGCCGACCGGCATTTCTCCATGCTTCTGCGTCAAAGACTCTTGGCTTTGCATGCGGTCCGACGGAGGCATCAGCAAGTCGATGAGGGCGACATCGGCGGGCGGTGGCACCACGGCGTTCTCAGGATGAAAACCGCCAGTGATGTATCCAAGCCCATCCTTATATATCTCCCCCAGCGGCTCGCCTGTCCTCTCGGCGCACTCCCACGAAGCCTCGCTTTGGAATCCGAAGAGTTCATGGCCTGAGCCTTTGAACTGTTCGACCGCGGCACGCTGATGGGCGGCAGAGTCGTCAACGATCAGAATCTTCATGTCAGTCTCCTATGGCCTTGGGCCGGTTGGGATGAACTTTCTAACTGCCATAAGTATAGCAGGGAATTGGCTTAATGTCAATCAGATTGATAAAGACAAGACAAATGGTTTACCAAATAAACCTTATATTTAAGCCTATTTTGACTATTTGGCACAATTCATCAAAATTATTGACAAAATAAGCTTTTGCGTATATGCTTGGTTGGTATGACTATTACCGAGGCTTTGGCGACATTGGGGCTTAGCGAAAAGCAGGCGAGCGTCTACTTGGCCCTTGTAGAGCTGGGGGAGTCGTCAGCCTATGCTATAGCCCATAAGGCGGGGCTCAAAACCCCTACTACGTACGTTATTTTGCAAGAATTGCTCGACCTTAATATCGCCTATACGGTGCCCCGGGCAAAAAAGAAGCTCTTTCGCCCTATGGACCCTAAACAACTCTTTGCTCGGGCAGAGGGACGTTTTATAGACGCTAAAAGCATGCTGCCTGCGCTGCTTGCCTTGGTAGGCGAGCCGTCTAAGGCACCGGTAACGCGCTCTTTCTCCGGCAAGGCGCAGCTCTTAGACGCTTACTTTGATACTCTTTCGGTGCCAAACAGCACTCTGCAGGGCTGGTTGTCGGAGGGCGGGTGGTCCGAGCACGGGTTAGACTTTTTCTTGACCACGTACCGCACCAAGCGCATCAAAAACAATATAAAAGACGAGTTTATTGTCGGCGACACACCCATCATGCGCGAGTACGCCAAAGACGACCCGGCAGCACTTAAGGATATCCGTATCGACAAGGGCTTTGCCCCACAGACCGACCTTCTTATATATGGCACCGACAAGATAATCATCGCGTCGTTTTACGAGCAGATGGGCGTAATCATCGAGAGCGAGCATGTCCACAACCTACTAAAGCAGATCTTTGACTCCCATTGGCGCAGCCTGGAGAAGGCTAGGGGATAAGGTATACTCTTCTTTATATGAATACCGAGCATTTTAAGGCGAAGTTAGAGGAGGAACTTTCTTTGCTTACTAAGCAGCTGGGCGATATTGCCGTAGAGGACAGCAACGGGCTTTGGACACCCAAGGCGCCCGAGATGGACGTTGCGAGCCCTATCGCCGAGCCCAACGAGGCCGCCGACAAGATAGAGGAGTTAGACGAGCGCGGGGAGGAGGTAGTGACGCTGTCGGCCCGCTTGGCCGATGTACGCAAAGCTTTAGAAAATATAGAGGAAGGGAACTACGGCCGCTGCGAGGTGTGCGACAAAGAGATTGAAGAGGAGCGCCTTGAGGCCAACCCGGCCGCGCGCACGTGCATGGAGCACATCTAGGCTCCGTAAAACAAGCCTGTCGCAGTGCGGATATTTTCTGAGGAAAATTCCTACGCTCCGCACCGTCGTGCTCGCGACACTGCGCCACACTTGCTTTACTCCGCTAGGAAAACCGCCGGGCCCAAGGCCCGGCGGTCGAGTTTTTACCATTTAATTATGACCTCCTTAGCACCAAGTACCTTTTTGAGCACTTCTCTTAAGTGAGGCTTGAAGAGTTCTTCTCTTTCCCTTTGTGAGGCGACAAAGTGCTCTTCAAATACGCGCCAGTTTTCTTCGTCATAGACGTCCTCCCAGTCGCCCGTCTCAAAGCCTCGGATTATTTGGTACGCGTATGCCGACAAAGCGACACCGCGCATTATGTAATCTAAGATTTCGCGTGCGCGTTCATTAGTAAGCCCTTCGGCTTTTTCGCTCACTTTTCCCTCCCGTCTTCCTAGTCATCACCCGCCAAGCTCAGTCCGTGCTCGCTAAGTACGCATTTTATTAGCGCAATACTGTTCGGCCCGAAAGTAGGACTACGGCGAAACCATCGCTCGCCACAATCGGACAAGTCTCCTAGTGTTTTTATTGGCATTACTACATCTTGCTCTGACTCTCTTAACGCACGAGAGGCAAAGCGAAACACACGCAAACGATACCCAAGCTGTTTGCAACAGTACTCCTCGGTAAAAACTTCCTTGATTAGAAGAGCCCGGGCATTCTGTGGATTCATCATGTTATTTGGCCTCCTGAGCCGAACTAGACACGATTGTCTAACTAGAATTATGCGCTTAATTTAACTCTAAGTCAATAGATAGTCACTGCTTTCATTCTATATTTTTATTACTTATACGCTTGATTTATATGAGTTTTTTTATATAATAGTCATATAGTTATGACTGACTACTTAAATGAAGCGGTACGAGCAGGGCTGTCGGCCAAGGGTGCCGCTGTATACGTTGCTATGCTCGAGGCGGGGGTCGCTTTGCCGCCCAAAGCCCTTATTTTGCGCACTAAATTGCATAGGCAGTATGTCTATGACGCCCTAAGGGAGCTAGAAGAAAGGCGGCTGGTGGTCACCGAGGGCCAAGGTCGACGCATTAAGTACGGCGCGGCCACCCCCGACCGGCTTTTGCAGGATGCCGAAAAAGCTCGACTGGATGCTTTAGATGGTGTTTCGGCACTAATGAAGCTGTATGACCGCTCGCCGGCGGGGGTGGTTGAGATCATCCGTGGCAGCCAAAATGTTATTGAGGCCGAGCTGCAGATATTGCGCGAGGCAAAAGATTGCGACTTTTTGGACATCATAGGAGGTGGAGGCAACCGATGGGTAGAGCTATTTAGAGGGCACATAGAAGAGTGGGAGTCTTTGCGTAAGGCTAAGAATATAAAGTTGCGCTATATAGGCGTGGGCGACGACGTGCGACACAACCGTGAGGAAAGCATTATCGAAAACGAGTCCCGTGCTATACACGGGATAGGCGATGTTATTAGCACAAGCATCCGGCCAGACAGCGTGAGCTTTAACCTTTATGAGCCCGAGGTGATGATAGTTCGCGTTAAAAATAAAGAGGCAGTTGCGAGCCAGCGCGCACTTTTTGAGGTGCTGTGGAATATCGCCAAATAGATGAAAAGTTCATAGTAGAATATTTGGCATGCAATATGCCAAGGTGCATGGGGCGCAGACTTCTTTGCTTAGCCCTTATTTAGTTTCTATTGAGACAGATTTGTCGCGCGGGTTGCACAGCTTTACTGTTGTGGGGTTGCCCGACAAGGCTGTGGAAGAAAGTCGGGACAGAGTCGCCGCTGCCATTAAGCACTCGGGCTTTGAAAGCCCAAAGGCGCGTAATCAAAAAATCGTTATTTCTTTGGCGCCAGCGGATTTAAAAAAGGAGGGCCCGATGTTTGACCTGCCCATTGCACTTAGTTAT
>DASYIO010000015.1:0-6709 GCA_035997465.1 Minisyncoccota bacterium
CTTTTTTGGTGTCTATGCCCCTAAGCGCATGCGGGTAGTTGTCGCCCTCGATAAAAAGTAGGTGGTCTATCTGGTCTATGAGCCCCTTCATGTAGTGATGCGGAAAGTGATCAATCTGGTGATCTTTGGCTCGCTCAAAGAACTCGCGACTTAAGCCATAACGACTTTCGCCGTCGGGGTGGTAGTGCAAAATGACGTGCCCGCCGGCTTCGAGTACTGCGTTGCGCACAGCTAAAAACAGTGGCTTGGTGGCCTCTGAGCCGTTGATGCAGACCACGTCGCCTCTTTTTATCCCTTTGCCGCCGCCCAGGGCAAAGTTGACCAATACGTCGGCATAGCGCTTTAAAACAAGATCGCTTGGGCGGTACTCTTTGGCCATAAGTTAGCCAATTATAGCCTTGTTTATAGGGATTCTTAAGGTTGACAATAGCCCCTTTCGGGGGTATGGTATACAGTCTGAGCTCTAATGAGAGGGCTCAAATTTGGGGACGTTGAAAATGCGGCGTGAAAAGCGGTCTGGTCAGAGTCTCTGGCCGATTGCGTTGGTTGTTTCGTTTGTGCTCGCGTTAGGCTATGCGTTGGAGCCCAAGTTCCGGGTGGCCTCTGTGCCGTCCAAGCCCGAGCGTGTCGTGCAGGTTCCGGGGCCTATCCCTGGGCTGACCTACGGCACCAAGTACATCGTGCAATATCGCAAACACGGCGATGCCTATGCTGTCGTTACTTCAGCTGAGGACCTGCGCGGTCCGGTTGAAGTGGGCGATCCCCGCATCGTTCTCAAGGATCCGGGCACGGTGTTTGTGGTTGTGCCGAGCCCGGGATCTCAGGTCGCCGAGTGGCAACTGCGCGGTTCGATGAAGTAACGTTGAGTGTTCTGTCGCCCGTCGACAGAGGAAATCTCCCGCCGCAAGGCGAGGCATCCTCTGCGGCGGGCGATTTCTTTTTCTTGACTTAAATAGAGTATCCTGATATCTTCAGTCTATGCAGAAGGCGCAAAATATGTACCGTCACCAGCTGACTTTTTCGAAAGCTGGTTTTTGCCGCGCCTAAATTCCCTCAATTTAAGATGCAAGCACCGGCTTTTGAAAGAAAGCCGGTTTTGCGTTGTACGGCGCAATACCCTCTAACCAGGAGGCCACGATGACGCATCGTCACGTTCGTCACATCCGCTATCGCTAGTCGGAGCTAGGCTCCACAGATAGCACAAACGCTGGGGGCGGCGCGAAAGCGCCGTCCTTTTCTTTCCGCTGTTCAAAGCGCCGTAGTTAATGTAGGGTATCGTTGGACCAACATGCGGCTTTGCCGCCCAGGGAGGACTGTTCAATGAAGGTGAGATCATATCCGCTGTCTCGGGTAACGCACGAGGCAATCCGCATGGCTGCAGCCGAGGCCGCTGCGACAGTTACCGAGGCGGCTGGCCGCAGCGAGATCGGCAAGGGCGCATGGTTGCGGGTCTACTACGTGCCCGACGACCTTGCGGACTACCGTGACCTTGTTGATCTTTTTTCAGGGTGGATCGGCGGCAAGGTGAATCACAAGGAAGTGTGGAGGTGCGACAAAACCGCGTTTGAAAAGACCATCCGGACATCAACGAACTACGGGCTCCACAAACACGTCAGCGCTTGGCAGAGCCGCCACCCGACTGAGATGAAGGGCCGGTACCAGTTTGGTGGGGCGGTTATCCTCGACTGTCTTATCCCCGAACTGAGACGGGAACGCGTAAAGGTCCTCATCGCTGTCTCCGGTTTTCGCGAGGTGGACGACGAAGCTTTTACCCTCATCCTCCCCATGATGCCGAGGCTCAACTGGCAGCCAACGAATGCGAGCGTCTACCAGATACTGCACCTCAGCGGCAATCAGGCAGCCCGGACGCTCGTCGACAAGGTCTTGGGGCCGGACGATGGCCTTAACTTCCGCGACGGTGTCGAAACTGGCCCCCGCGACCCGTACAAGTAGTCGTCGCCCGTCGACAGGAAATCGCCCGCCAAGGGCCCCTGCGGCGGGCGATTTCTGTTTATTGAACGAAAAAGCCCCGGCGAGAGCGGGGCTCTTCCGGGATCCTGGGTCCTTTCGTGTTAGTGGATCGGGTCGCCCGAGGCCGTGCGCGGGATTTCCTGTTGCATGAAATCACAAGCGACATGGCCGGATGGCGCGGGCTCCTGTTGACGGGCGCGGTCTTGTTGCGCCTGAAAGACTTGCTCGGCCAGCTTCTGCATCGGAGCGAGTCGCGACTCGCTTACCGCCTGACGCAGATATTTGCGCTCGTGCTCGTCGATGCGGCCGTCCTTATGGAGGCCATCGATCAGTTCGAGCCCGAAGTGCTTCGTGATGAATTGGCGGGTATTGGTCCCGTCAGGAAAGACGACTTTGGCTGTCCCGCCACAGCTGGGACAAATCCAAAGGTATGGAGCGGCCTTAAGCCTCATGGGTGACCTCGTTCGGTGGTTCTTACCGTTAGGTATTTAACCACAAGACCTTTTATTTGTCTAATGTTTCCAAATATCGCAACAGGACCAGAGCACTTCTCTCTTCACTTACCCGACCGTCGAGGCACATGGCTTTTGCCTCGTCTGTCGACACCAGCTCAAGCGTTATATCCTCGCCGTTTTCTAAATTTTGGCCGGTCTTTGTAAAATCTTTGACGACAAAATAAAACAGGTCCCATATGACCGTGGCTCCGCATACAGACTTGTGGAAAAAGGTTAAGTCTTTGGGCTCAATGCCCACCTCCTCGCGGGCTTCTTTAATTGCAGCTGCCTTTGCCGCCTCGTTTATATCCACCCCGCCCTCAAGTGCCGCGTTGTACTCGTCTAGGCTGTCGTACACTTTGCCTCCGGGCAAGCGGTAGTCATAGCCATTAACTTCGTGCCTAAACTCCTTGGTAAGCAGTATCTTGTCGCCGTCGATGATAATGAGCCGTGTGCCAGGGCTACGCCGAGCAAACTCAAAAGTCTTTGTCCTGCCATTCTGTATGACCTCCGTCTGAAAAACTTCGATAATTTTGCCTTTGTGTGTAATGCGCTCCATAGTTTAAAAATTTAACTCCCAAATCTCTTGTGGGTCAATAGAAAAGTCTGAGTAACGAATCCAAGTCGGAATAATTTTAAAATACTGCTGACGAGGATCTTTGTGGTACTCGTAAGAATCTTCTTTTTTACAATGAGCATCCGCAAGCCGTTCGCGCTCCTCTCCTTCCAGAAACTGTGTCTTGCCCTCCATCTGCACGGTTGTTGAGTCGTCGTCGCTCCAACCGACCACTACAGACACCGCAGGGTTGCGCTCGATGTTGTTATTTTTGCGGTTGCCCTTAAACGAGCCAAATACCAAGCAAAGCTCCGATGTTTCGGATATGGCTACCACAGCCGATTGAGGTTTGCCCTCGGCAGATACGGTAGAGACCACCCCGAGTTTGTTTCTGGCAAATAGAGCTAGCAGCTTTTCTTTTTGCTCGGGAGTCATATCACTCTTGCTCAGAAAGCGGCAAGTCGATGCGGTTCATGTCACGGGGGAACATCGTGGCCTCGCGGATGTTTTTAAGGCCCAATATCTGCATCGTGATGCGCTCGGCGCCAAAGGCAAAGCCGCCTTCGGGCGGGGCACCGTAGCGAAAGGCCTCCAAAAACATCTCTATCTTTTTAGGATCCATCCCCCACTCGCCTACGTGCTTCATAAGCTGGGCATAGTCGTTGATGCGGCGCCCGCCAGAGAGCCACTCGCGGCCGCGGCCTATAAGATCGACCCCCTCGTTAAACTCGGGGTTTTTGGGGTTGGGATAAATGTAAAACGGCTTTTGCTTGGTCGGATATCCGTACACATACACAAAGTCTGAGCCGGTCTCCTCTTTAATGAGGTCGCTAATATCTTGCTCGTCCTGGGTGCTTAAGTCTTTGTCGCCGCGCGGGTCGCGGCCCGTTTTGGCAAATATCTTTTCTTGAGCCTCGGTTAGCGATATTGTCGGAGTCTTCTCAATCATCACTGGCAGCTCGGCCTTAAGGAGCTTAAGCTCGGCCTCGCACTTGGCTGCAAGGCTCATTAATATAAACCGCACCGTGTTTTCGGACATGTCGCGCACGTCCTCCCACGAGTCGATAAAAGCCATCTCGGCGTCCAAAGACACTACCTCGGTCAGGTGGCGTGTGGTTTGGCTAGGCTCGGCTCTAAATATTTTGTTGACGCTAAAGACGCGCTCAAACGCGGTCATGACGATTTGCTTGTACAGCTGCGGCGACTGGCTAAGGTAGGCCTGTTTGCCAAAGTAGTCGACCTTAAAGACCTCGGCACCGCCCTCGGCGGTTGCGGGTACGATAGAGGGTGCCTGGAACTCAAAAAAATCCTGCGACTTCATAAACTCGCGGAACGAGTCGATTATGACCGCTTGTACTTTAAATATCGCCTGCAGTTTAGGGTGACGCAGAGTAAGCGCGCGGTGGTCGAGCTCGGTTGTAAGGTCAAGATTGTAGCCGTCCAAGGACATGTCAAAGGGCAAGGGCTCGGCTTTGGCCAAGATCTCTATTGCCTGGACCTGCAGCTCGACATCGCCGTTTAAGACATCGGGGTTGATGTTTTTTTCGGGCCGCTTGTTGACCATGCCCGACACTGACACGACATACTCTTGACGCAATTCTTTCGCCACAGCCATGGCCAACTCCTCGCTCGGCAAAACAACGCCCTGCACCGAGCCCGAGCGGTCCCTAAAGTCAAAAAATACCATCTTGCCCTGGTCGCGCCGCACATTGACCCAGCCCTGTATTTTGGCCTGCTCCCCTACTTTGGTATTTAAGTCTTTAATTAAAGTCCGTGGCATAAAATTTTATAGTGATACTCCTACCTTTTGTCGCACATCCTCCATTTTTTTCGACGCTATTGCTTTTGCTTTAACGGCGCCGTCGGCCAGCACTTGTTTAACATCATTGTCGGTTATATTTGCCCGGCGTTCGCGCATGGGAGCTATCATGGTCTCGATATCCTCAACAAGGGCGTCTTTGAGTACTTTATATTTACCCTTGTTGGCCTCGTATAGGGGCGTAATCTCTGTCTCGGTCTTAAAGAGCTTGTGGATGGCATAAACATTTTCAGGCCTATCAGCACCAGAGTCTGTGACAATACTCATGACCGCTTTTGATATTTCGTCTTTTGTGCCGAACAGCGGGATCGTATTTTTATAACTCTTGGACATTTTTTGGCCGTCGGTACCGGGCACAACTCCTACGGCTTTGCCTATAAGCTCTTCGGGTTCTTTAAATGTTTTGCCGTAGGCAGTATTAAATTTTGCCGCCGCCTCGCGCGCGTACTCGATATGCTGGCGCTGGTCTTCCCCCACCGGCACGATATCAGAGTCGTACAGCAATATATCTGCTGCCATAAGCATAGGGTAAGTAAAAAGTCCCGCATTTGCCTCAAGGCCTCTTGCGACCTTGTCCTTGTATGCGTGCCCCTGCATCAGGAATGGGACCGTTACTAGACAGTTAAATATCCATGCAAGCTCGGTGTGCTCATGTACGCTCGACTGTTGGAAAAGAGTTGCATTTTTTAGATCGAGGCCTGATGCCAGATAATCTTTGGCGTTATCAAGAATATTGGCACGCAAGATAGTCGAGTCTTTGACTGAGGTAAGAGCGTGGTAATCAGCGATCATAAAGAACCCTTCGTGATCCTTAAATAGTTCCACATTGGGTTTAACGGCGCCAAAATAATTGCCGATGTGGAGCGTGCCACTCGCCTGAAAGCCCGTAAAAAGCCGTTTTTTGCCCTCGGTCATACAAATATGAGTGTACCAGAAAAGTCCTTACGGGGCTTGGGGTTTTAAGTACTTGACAAGTAGTCTTAAAAGGAGTATAATACAGATACGGGTTCAACCAGGGAGGAGTTCCATGACAGTCGACCAAGCTCGTATCGATGCGGCTCTTGATGAAATCTCAAGATCACGTCATTCCGGCCCAAGCTTTCGTCCGCGCGTCCAGCCGCAGCCCGACAACCACCACTTTCTCCTCGGTGGCTGCACGTTGGTTGGGGCTCTGTTTTTCGCGGCTCGCTTGCTAGGCTGGATCTAACGCCGCACTACCAGAGAGCGCCAAGCTCTCAATGAGAGTGCGGCGTTTCTGTTTCTTTAGATCCCTTCCTCTTTCAACTTCTCTACCAACCCGCGGGCGCCTTTGGATAGTTTGTGGGGAAAGAGGATCTTTACGCGTACATATAGGTCGCCGCGTTTGCCTGCGCGCTGAGGCACGCCTTTGGCCTTAACTTTAAGCATCTCGCCGTGGCTCACACCCGTTGGGATGTCCAAGGACTCCTCGCCATCGAGCGTTTGTAGTTTATAGGTAGTGCCCAAAAGCGCGTCGGTTAGCTTAACCGACAGCTCGGTAATAAGGTTGGGGCCGTCTTTTTTAAAGCGTGGGTCGGGGGTAACGTGGACCTTAACGTACAGGTCGCCCGGGTTGCCGCCCGACACCGCCTCGCCCATGCCGGTAAGTCGTATCATTTCGCCCTGCTCGATGCCCGCAGGCACGACAATGTCTATCTCCTCTTGTTTTTTATAAACGCCCTCGCCGCGACATGTCTCGCATTTTTCTTTAGGCATTTTGCCCTGGCCTTTGCAGTGGCGGCATACACTCTGCATGGTTATAGTGCCAAAAAATGAGTTGGTCGTTTCGTGCACTTTGCCCTGCCCATTGCAATGCGTGCAGGTAACCATGTCTGTGCCCATCTTGGCCCC
>DASYIO010000016.1:0-7111 GCA_035997465.1 Minisyncoccota bacterium
ATGACCGCGCCCAATACTACCGAGAGCGCAAGCAAAAGCCACGAGCCCAGTATATGTACCTGAAACAACAAGATTCCCATCCCGATAAATATCGCAGTCTGTACCACGGCAACCGCCAAGCGCACCACAACGTTGGCAACAATAAATTGCCACGGCCGCATAGGGGTTGCGAGCAGGCGCTTTAGGACACCCTTTTCTTTGTACTGCACAAATACGAACGCCACCGAAAATACCGACATCTGCATAATGGACAGCGCAATAAGCCCCGGGATAAGAAAGTCGATATAGCGCAGGTTATGCGAGTTTATTATCTGCGAGTCGACAACAAACAATGGGCTTATGTTTGCCGCCTTAAGCGCGCCCTCTGTGGCAAATTGGTTGAGTATCGCAAGAGCAGCCTGCGCCTCGCCCTGCTTGCCCTCGTTTATATAGGCGGCAATAGGCTGGCCTTTGGCGCCCACTAGCGTGTCGGGGACATCGAGCACAAGCGCGCGGTTGCCGTCGCTTAAAGCTTTTTGCTCGTCCGCAAGCGTGCCCTCGTGCACTGTAAGTGTGGGGAAGGCTCGTATTTGATCTGCAAATTGTGTTGTTTGTGCGTCGGGCGTATGCACCACGAGCCCGATATCTATTTTAGTCGGCTTGTCGAAGCCCACGTATCCAAATATGAGCATGATAACGACAGGGAACAGTAGCGTAAAAAAGAGCGCCTGGCGGCTGCGTATAAACATCTTGGCTGCGGCGACTGTAAGTTTGTAGGTGGTATACATCTTTTTATATTAAGCAGATTAAAATCTGCCGTATTAGTCGCGCAGCTCTTTGCCGGTGAGCTTAAGGAACACGTCTTCGAGCGTGGCGTCGGGGCCAACCATCGCAAGCAAGTTGGGCACGGTGTCGAGCGCTACAATTTTGGAGTGGTCCATTATCGCGATGCGGTCGCACAAGACCTGGGCCTCATCCATGTAGTGGGTAGTAAGCACGACCGTTGTACCACGCTTTTTAATACTCTCGATAAGGTCCCATAAATTGCGGCGCGCCTGCGGGTCCAGGCCCGTGGTCGGTTCGTCTAAAAACAATACCTTCGGATCGTTAACAAGGCCTATAGCAATGGATAGCCGTTGCTTTTGTCCGCCCGAAAGTTCTTTAACCTGCTGTTTGGCCTTGTCGGTCAATTGCACCTCGGCCAAAAGCGCAGCGGCATCGACCCGGCGGCCGTATAGTGCCGCAAAGGTATCTACAAGTTCAATAAGGTTGAGGCCCTCAAAAAAGCTCGAGGCTTGCAGCTGCACGCCTATCACTGCCTTAACGGCCTTAGTCTCGCGCTCGACGTCGTAGCCTGCAAGCATAATACGGCCGGCAGTGGCGCGCTTAAGACCCTCCATCATCTCCATGGTGGTCGTTTTGCCCGCGCCGTTGGGTCCCAGTATGCCGAACGTCTCGCCGTCTTGTACGCAAAACGTTATGCCGCCCACGGCTGTAAAGTCGCCGTATTTTTTAACGAGGTCTTTGACCTCGATGATGTTTTGCATTGTCGCTTAGTATACCAAGCTCGAGTGCTCCTCGACGACCTCTTTAAAGCGGTCGGCTAGTACGGGGTGCGCGTGATTAATATGGTTGTACATGCGCACTTTAAGCATAAGCAACTTGTGCTCGGAGTCCGTCTCCTGATGCCCGCACTCCGCGCACGTAAGGATTATTTCGCGTTCTGTTTCCATGGCCTCAGTATGCAAGGCTGTGCCTGATGATGGGATGAACCTGCCGGCACACGAGGCTACTCGCTGTAGGTACTACCGCTGTCGGTGTCGTGCCCGTAAAAGTTAGTGTCGGCCGTGTGTTGCTTGGTTTCTTGTGCGACTTCGTCAAATGTGGCGCGCTCGTGCTCTTGTGTAGACTCGCTGCGCACGGCGTCCTCTTCCTCGCGGTCTATCTTTTTGGGGTCGCCCATATGCGCCCCCGCCCACATGGCAATAACAACAACAATAAATATGCCGATAACGATAAGGGCTATGTCCATATAGGTAGTATAGCAAACCCGCCCCTTTATGGGGCGGGTTTGCGCTCATAGCCTTATGCGTTGTGTCTACCTAGGGTGTCACCGTAATGGTTGCCACTACTGTGTGCCCGCTGTCGCTAAAGGTGTACTGATAGCTGCCTGGTGTCGATGGAGCCGTCATCGAACCTGTCGAGAAGTTGCCTCCACCGTCGGCGTGGACGGTGCGTACTGTCGAGCCGTTAAGCATTATCGTCACTGTGTCTTCGTGGTTGAAGTTGCGGCCCACAAAGTCGATGATGCTTCCTGCTCGGACTGTGCTGCCGTTTTGGTCAACACTTGCGCCGTTGGGGTTGCCTGGGGGCGTTGTCGTGCCGGTGCCAGCGCAGGTCTGGTTCCAGACGATGACGAACTGGTTTTGATTAAGGTTGGTAAAGCTGGGCGCCGTCATGCTCGGCGTCCCCGCTGCCGCTGCCGCCGAGCTTGTGCCCGACGTGTAGCCCATAAGCGCGTACGGTTTGCCGTCGCTGCACGATGCACCTACATTAGTGCCGGTATTTTCCGAAGCGCTGTAGCTGGCCCCTGTGGCAAGCGGGATGGTCGTCGCCTCGTATGGCACCGTGTTGGATGCGCCAAGCGTAAACGGATCAGATCCTGATCCTACGTTTGAGGCGTTGTACGTCGCGGTCATGGGGAAGTCGGCGCTATCGGCACTTTCTGCCGTGGCCATGTCTCCATCAAGATACTTGTCGATAGTAACGGTGACATTGTCGCTAGTAGCAACAGAGCCCGAGGAAGAGAGCATCACGTTGTCGAGCAAGTAGCCCATGCCAGACGTTGCGGGTGCGGCTGTGCCTGCCGTGCGGAAGAGCAGGGTCTTAACTATGCGCGGAGACTGCTCGGCCGAGGCCTCAGAATCGTAGCGATAGTAATTTTCCCAACTTGTCCCTGTATGGACGAGCGCGCCGTCGATGTAGATTTTAACAACATCGTTAGACGGTCCGTTTACAAAGTCCATTGCAAACTTTATCGTGTGCGTCGTCGCGCGGCTTAATGTTGCAATGTCTATGTCGGTAAAGTCCACGCTCTCGCTGTCTGTACCCTGCACATCGTCAAAGAAGACGTGTATGCCGTCTGCTTGATCCTCAAACCGCAAGTAGCTCATGCGCGAGCCGTCGCCCCGGTCCGGGGACACCGACATGGCAAGCCCTGGCTGCTGCATAAGTGTTATCGGTCGCAGGTCAAACTGCGCCTCGAAGTGGCTCGCTAGAGTGCCCACGGCAAAGCTGCCGGCCGTAGAGTCCGCCTCGCCCGCGGCGTCGGCCAATGGCTTGGCAAACGTCTGATCGGCAAATGTGCCCGATGTAACTGCGTTTGAGATACGCAGACTTTGATCGCCAAAGCCTGGCACGCCAAATGAGCTTGTTACCGCGACATCGTACGGGCCGCTCTTGGTCCATCCGTCCTGGCCGTTAATGTCGCCCGTGTGGTAGGTGGGCGACTCGAAGGTGCTCTGCGAACTTGTGTCGGCCATGGCCGCAAAGCCCACAAGGAGCCCTGCCGCGGCAAGTGCTGCGCCAGCGACGCGCACTAAGTGTTTTGTCATCATGATGATTGAGTCGAAGTAATAATTTAAGTAGTAATTCTGATAATCAAACGCGTTCCGTCGTATCTCACTATAGATAGGTGTGCTGAATGGCGGGTGAATGAAGGGCGCCACATATCTCATGCCGCGTTCAGGCTCGGCACGTAAGGTCTTAGTATGTCTAGTGATAAACACAACGAGGGCTCGCACATGTACTACAAGGATTATAAAAACGACGCCGACCCCGAAAAAACCATAAAAGAAAACCACGAGACTGAGGGGGCATTACTGTCGAAAATAGCGGCCAAGCTGCGCGGTAGGGCAGGGCGCTTGAGGGGCAAAAGCGGCACGCACGAAAATAACAAAGCCAGGGGAGGAAAGATGGCGAGGTAGATAGGTGTATTAAAAAGGGAAAGACCGCCGCACCGCGGGGGACCAGTGCGTGGTCTTTCCCTTGGTGTCGGCGGCCTATTTGACCGAGAAGTAGCGATGGACCCAGTAAGTTCCCCTGCGCTCGTCGGACAGCAGAACCTCAAAGCAGATCAACCGGGCTTCGGGGATTCGCTCGAGAATCTTCGCCCCGACCATGTTCGCGCGTTCTTCTGCCACATTGCCCGAGACGCCGCTGTTGTCGATCCGCAGGGTGAGCTCGGGCAGATCGCTTTGTGTGGATCCGGCTGTCTTGGCAACGAGCCCATAGTAGAACATCTCAACCTTGCGTTCGCCAAAGCCGACTTCTCTCCCGACAACGTGCTCGATTGTTGGTCCTTCGGTGGTCAAAAGGTTATGAATTGTATCGTGGTCGCCCCGTGCGATAACGTGGACGCGGATGGCGTCACTCATGACAGAATTCCTCTTTGGTTGGGCCAGGCAGTAGATTACAATCCAATAAGTAATAAGTCAAATCTTAATAATGTCGTATAATAAGCTTATGAAAGCTCAGGTCATTAAAATTCTTTTTGCCTTTTTGCTATGCGCTGTGGCGCCGCATGCTTTTGCTGCGGCCGACGATGCGCTTAGTGACAGCCTTTCGACCAACTGGGCAGGATATACCGCAACCGGTGGCACTTACACCGCCGTTGGCGCTACGTGGACCATAGCCGCGCCCGCCACAACTACGACACTTTCGACTGATGCCACATGGATAGGTGTCGGTGGCGTGCGCAGGGGCGACCTTTTGCAAGCCGGCACACAGGCCGCCAGCGAAAACGGCAAGGTGCAATACTGGGCCTGGTACGAACTCCTGCCCGATTACCAGCAAACTATCCCGATGGCTGTGCATGGTGGCGACAGGGTCAAGGTGTCTTTGACACAGCTTGTCGACGACCTGTGGCAGTTGTCATTTTACGATCTTACGACCGGCAACGAGTATCAAAAAACCATCACGTATCACTCGTCTCGCGCATCGGCCGAGTGGATAGAGGAGATGCCCGTGGTCACGTCTAAGGGCCAAGAGATTTTTGCGCCTCTTTCGAACTTCGGGTCGGTTACGTTCGACGACGCGTATGCCACTACCGGTGGCGTGCCAAAAACATTGCAAAAACTGCGCGCGCAAAGCGTTGCCATGGTATCGCGCCAAGGCCATGTGGTCTTAGCAACACCATCGCTTATAGATGCCGACTCGTTTGTAGTTAAGCGCTCGAGCGCAACCGCAAGTGTCCCCACTACATCAAGCAAGCGCCGCAGCACGATAGTTATTGTCTGGACGCAGTAATTAACTGAAAAGCCGCCTCCACGGCTTCTCGTGTTGGCGGCGCTGTGACTTTAGTTCCACGGGACATCAAGGTCGATACCGCGGAAACGGCCGTGGTCGCGCTGAAGCATTTGCACATCCGGGAGGCTGTACACCTCAGTCAGCTTCATGTCTCCGCGCGGCTCAGCGCTCAGGACATGCTGGATGCACAGACATTGTATGCGGTCATCTTTCCGAGCGGCGCATCCTTGCGGGATGCTAACTTGGCACACGGCGATCGCCGTGTGGCCTTGGCCGCAAAAGCTGCAGGGGACGCGAATGTCCCTATGCACGATCATTCGTTTTGGCATGCGGGACTCGTTGTGGCGCTGCGGGTGAGTGCAGCGGGGCCTCTTACAAGAGGATACGTTTATGCCAACAAAAAGCAAACCGGCGGCCAGGTAGGGCCGCCGGTTTGCTTGTAAACAAGAAACGAAAGGGGATGATTACGTGCGATATGCCGGCTCGCCGTGGACCGCCATGTCCAAGCCCTGCTCCTCTTCTTGCGATGTAACGCGCAAGGGGAAGCCGACCATAGACAATACTTTGAGTATGATCCAGGTCGCCAAGAACGAGTACACACCAACTGCGAGTACTGCCCCAAGCTGCACCAACAGCTGGTGAGCGTTGCCGAAGAGCAGTCCGTTGTTGCCAAAGCTGTTTATGGCCTTTTCGGCAAAGACACCGGTTAAGAGCGCGCCTGTCAGACCTCCGATGCCGTGGCCCGCCCAAACATCTAGAGAGTCGTCAATTTTGATGCGGCGTCCGCGGATGTAGACTGCCAAGTACGTTATCGCACCGCCCAAGAGGCCCATCGCGATAGCCGATACAGGGCCAACAAAGCCCGATGCCGGCGTAATAACAACCAGGCCGCATACTGCGCCAATGGCCGCTGCCATAGCCGACGGGCGGCCGTTTTCTGCCCACGAGAGTGCCACCCACACCAAGGCTGCCGCGGCGGCTGCCGTGTTGGTGACAACGAACGCGCTTGCCGCCAGGGCGCCGCTAGCCAGCGCCGAGCCCGCGTTAAACCCAAACCATCCAAACCAAAGCAGTGCCGCGCCAAGGATGACGAACGGCAGGTTGCTTGCATTGGTTGCCGGCGAGCCGCCCTGCAGGCGCTTGCCCACCAAGAGTGCCGCCGCAAGTGCCGAGAAGCCCGCTGTCATGTGCACGACGGTACCGCCCGCAAAGTCCAGAGCGCCCATCGTGTGCAGCCAGCCAAGCGGCGACCATACCCAGTGTGCGACAGGGTCGTATACAAGCGTCGCCCACAAAAGCGTAAACACAACGAGCGTGCGAAACTTGATGCGCTCGACGAACGCGCCAATGATAAGCGCCGGCGTGATGATGGCGAACATCGCCTGAAAGATCATAAACACCAACGCCGGTATCGTGCCTGCGTAGTTAGCATCCGGAGCAAAGCCGACCCCGTGGAGTCCGAAAAAGCTCAGGTTACCGATGATACCGTTCCACGCGTCTGGGCCAAAGGCCAAGCTGTAGCCCACGACCACCCACTGGATGGATATGAGCGCCAGTATGATCATCGACTGCTTAATGACCGAGAGCACGTTTTTGCTCGAGACCATGCCGCCGTAAAAGAACCCGACAGCCGGGGTCATTATCATAACGAGCGCGGTCGAAGCAAGCATCCACGCAGTGTCGCCGCTGTTTATCATTGCTAATGCGGCCGCATCGCCCCCCGAGGAAGCTCCTGCAAAGAAACTGGCTATGTAGCCGACTACGCACCCGAGCACTATCCAAATGGCAGAGTGCCAGATAAAGCGCTTGCGGTTTTCCGAACTTA
>DASYIO010000017.1:0-4051 GCA_035997465.1 Minisyncoccota bacterium
CACTACCGAGGCCACGCATTGCTCAGGCTCCTACACCGGCCCGACTCCTTTCGACCAGTGCCAAGGCGGCTCTACGTACACCTTTGTCTTTAGCAAGACCGGCTCGTTTGACTTCCACAACCATCTAGCGGCCCAGTTTGAGGGTACGGTCGTCGTCCAATAGGTTTTAGCCGCGCTTACTACTCCCTCATGACTAATGCCGCCAATTTGGTACTGCGCATCGGGGTTGCGCTTGCGTTCCTGTACCCGCCCGTAGATGCACTAAGCAACCCCGACAGCTGGGTAGGGTACTTCCCGCAATTTGTGCTTAACTCCGGAGTGCCAAGCCAGGTGCTTTTGCACGGGTTTGGCATTATCGAAGTTGTCTTAGCGCTCTGGATACTGTCGGGCTGGCGCGTTATGTGGCCGGCACTGTTGGCAACGCTCATGCTTGTTGGTATCGTCGCGTTTAACCTCTCGCAGTTCGAGATACTCTTTCGCGACGTCTCGATCGCCGCTGGCGCCCTGGCCTTGGCAGTCGATGCCTGGGCGAGCGGTAATGCACGGGCCCCAAGCGCGTCTGTATAATTACCCTATATGAAAGTAACCATCGGCATAATCATTGTGCTCCTTATAGCGCTTGGCGTGTGGCTGTCGCTTACGGCAGGGCACATTGAGCCGAGCCAGCAAGCAGGGCAAACAGCATCGAGCACGCCTGCCGGCTGGGTTGTGTACAGCGATGCTGCGGGTCGCTTTTCTGTAAGCTACCCACAAGGGTACTCTGCCAACGGGGCAGTATTTACCATCCCTGCGTCGCTATACCAGGGCACCAATCTTTCTTCGGACACATCGATAAGTGTCGTGGACATCCCACAGGGCCAAGATTGCAAAGACGCATCATCTACTGACGCCGGGGCCGGCAACCGCTACGAAGAGACCGTCTTTGCCACGCCTATAGCCAGCGGATGTTTGGCGGTGCGCTACTTTGTCCACTACGGCGCTATCGAAAATTATCCTCAGGATGCCGTGCGCGAGTTTGACCGCCAGGCCCTGCTTGCCCAGTTTGACGCTATCCGCGCGACGCTCGTTGTGCGATAATAGCCCGCATGAAAGCAACGCTGCACACAAGCAAGGGCGACATTACTATTGAGCTGAGCACCGCCACACCAAAAACAGTAGCCAACTTTACCAAGCTGGCGGGCGAGGGGTTTTACAACGGGACCAAATTCCACCGGGTTATAAAAGCCTTTATGATCCAGGGCGGCGACTCGCTTACTAAGGACGACGCCATGATGGCGCGCTGGGGCACCGGCGGGCCGGGCTACCAGTTTGCCGACGAGATAGGTCCCCAAAACCGCAACGCGCCGGGCACTATATCGATGGCCAACGCGGGGCCCAACACCAACGGCAGCCAATTTTTTATCAACGTAGCCGACAACAGCTTTTTGGACTCCAAGCACACGGTGTTTGGCACAGTCGTCGCGGGCATGGATGTCGTAAGCGCGATAGAAAACACGCCAACAGGCGCGGGCGACAGGCCGCAAGAGCCCATGGTTATAAACTCTGTAACGACAAGCTAATGCAAATAACTATCCCGCACAAACTTGGCTCGGCCGCGGCCGCCAAACAAAAGGTTGTGCAAGCACTCAGCGAGGCGCGCGCAAAAATCGGCGACCAGGCCACGATAGACAAAGAGCAGTGGGACGGCGACATATTAAATTTTGCGTTTACTGCGCAGGGGCAAAGCATCTCGGGCACATTCGAGGTGCGCGACAATGAGTTTGAGCTTAATGCCAAGCTGCCTTTGATGCTGCGGATGTTCGAGGGCAAAATAAAGTCTACTATCGAGGCTCAGGCTGGCGCACTGCTTAAATAGCGCGTGGCGGTTATTTGCGCGCTATACTGGTAACTAATTAATAATTAGCGTTTTTGTATGATCCACAAAGTCACACGGTTCGTTTATCACAAGTCGATGGGGATGCTCTTGGTGCGCCTTGCGTCGGGCTACATCTTTGCCAACCATGGCTGGATGAAGCTGCAAAACCTTAAGGGTACAAGCACCTTTTTTGCAGGGCTCGGGTTGCCGCCGGGCACCGCCGCCTTTATCGCTATTATCGAGGTCGTGGGCGGCATCATGCTTATACTGGGCATCGCGCCGCGCTTGGCAGCCTTGATACTTGGCATCGAGATGATAGTCGCGCTTGTGCTGGTTAGCATCCCGCACGGCAGCTTTGAGCTCGAGATATTGCTTGCGGCCGCCGCGTTTGCCGTCTTCTTTATGGGGGCGGGTGCGTACAGCCTTTACAGCATGGAGCGCGAGTAAATGCTGCGCCGCCGCAGCCACAAGCATTACTTAACATACAAAGAGCAGGCGCGCTCCTTAATTGGGGCGCGCCTGCTCATTTCAACACTCATTACAACCATGCTGTGCGGCGCGTGTTTATTAAAAACTCCAAAAGCCGGTGGGGGAGTTGCAGTAGTCGCGGCAATTTAAACTTTAATTACAAACTGCTGTTTGTGCCGCCGCAGGTGCTCGACTACGTGGTCGTGCACGAGCTGTGTCACCTGCGCCACTTTAACCACGGGCCGGAGTTTTGGGCGCTGGTGGCCGAGGTATTGCCAAACCATAAAGAGTTGCGCCGCGCTTTGCGCGTGGCCGAGCAGGGTCGCTAACGGGCGGCTTTTTGGCCGCCCGCTCATGTGTTTGTGGCGCTCTTGGTGCTTGGGCCTTGCGTCCTGGTTTTTTCATTGAGCACGTACTGCACGATGTTGGCGTAGCCTTCGGGTCCTACTTTGGCAAGCGCGGCGCCCCCGGTCAGTGCCTCGACGATCTTGTCGAAGTCATCTGTGCTGCACTCGTCCAGATCGTACCGAAAGAACTTTCGCGCTTCGGCAAGCCATTTGTCTTTGAGTCCTAGCGTGCCTTCGTCGTGCTCAAGACCGATATGCCATAAATTTTCTATCAATACCCAAACAACCTTGCGGTTTGCCCGGGCCTTGGTCGTGTCCATGGTCGCCCCCGGGTTTGTGTGTGCACTAGTTGCACCATACCAAAAAGTTAGGCAAGTGCCAAAACCTTTAACGGGCGACCCTTTTCGTTGGGTCGCCCGCTCTGTCATGTCTTTGGCTTTTCCGGTTTCCTCAGCTTGAGCTTTTCGGCCTGCTCGAGCACAAGGTGGTCGATTAGGCCTTTGATATCGAGATCGCCCTCGTCGAAGCCCATATCGCGGGCACCGCCTGCGACTGCCTGCTGAATCTGAGGAAAGTCCTCTTCGGTGCAGTTGCTCAGGTCGCCGCTCAAGCTGCGGGCAAATCTGAGCCACTCCTTGCGATCGGCTTCGGTGGGTGACCCGTCGCAACCGACCACATATTTTCTCAAGTTTCGCATGGTGTCCAGGGCAGCGGCCCGGGACACAACCGTATTCCCAGTGTCATCTGCCATGGTTACCTCCCAGGCGTCCGAGCGATGTTGCTCCAAGCGAGACTATAGCAGAGCAACACATATTTGCCAACTTGTAACGCATCAGGGCCGGCGCATGCGCCGGCCCTCTGTCATTGCCGTCTTGGTGTCGTCATTCGGTTGCGATTTTCGGCTCGCCGTCCGATTTGCCATCCTCGATCTTTACCAGTGCGAAGCCGAGGACCTTGGCCAGCCCGCGCAGATCGTCCTGGCCCGCTGCCGTTGCGAACCACTGCACGGTCGCAGCCGCAGCTTCGATGTCGCTTTGCGCCGGAGGATTGTTGAAGTCGTGGCGGCCGGTCTTCGGATCGCAGTTCACGTTGCATCGATGGAGGATCGTGTGCAGCGGGGTGCGCCCTTCGTTAACACCGGGGTCGGGGATGTTTTTCGCTGCCCACCAGCCGGCGGCTTTCATCTCGGCGCTGTTGAGTGTGGCGTTCGATAGCCGGTCCCTCATAAAGGGTGGCCGTACCTTCAGAGGAGAAAGCGACGGGGGAAGCTGGGTCGACTGGGGCATGGCGGTTCCTCGCTGCCGGGGGTGTCTTTCGTCCACCGCGACTATAGCAGAGCAACACATATTTGCCAACTTGTAACGCATCAGGGCCGGCGCAT
>DASYIO010000018.1:0-9825 GCA_035997465.1 Minisyncoccota bacterium
GCCCGGGAGCACGTACTCGAGCCACGAGAGCTTGCGGTGGAAGAAGTCCCCGATTTGAGGGCGCGAGGACGCCAGGAATATACGGCCCGTATTAAGCTCGTAGCGCTTGAGTACAAGCAGGATTATCATCCCTACGATAGAGAGCACCAACGTGCTTGTAAAGAAGATAACCACGGGTTAAGTGTAGAGCTTATGCAACCGCAAAACAACTAAAGTCGGCGATGTCTGTGCGCTCGCCAAACTTCTGCGTGGCGCCCGATATAAGGTCTGCAATGGTCTTATCGCCATCTTTAATGAACGCCTGCGCCAACAGCTCGTCTTTAGTTGCAGGGCGCATGGCCGAAATATGCATGGCAATGTCGTAGGCCAGGGCTACAAACTCCTCGTTTTTGGATACAAAGTCCGTTTCGCAGGCCAAGTAGACCATAGCGCCTACTTGCTTGTTGGAGTGAACATAGGCGGCCACGGTGCCAGCACCCAGGGTGCGATCGGCCTTTTTGCCGACAGCGGCCGCTGCACGCTCTTGCAAAAATGCCAAAGCCTTTTCCATATCGCCTGCCGACTCCTCAAGAGCCTTTTTGCACTCGGACACAGAAACGCCCGTCTTATCCCTGAGCTCTTTTATTTGCTCGGTAGTGATAGCCATGTGGTTTCGAACTTAATTAGTAGCGGGGACTGCGGGCGGGAGAGCGCCTGAGTAAGCCTCGGCGACCTCGTTGAGTACATATTGTATAACCTCGCGTGCGGCATCGTTAGCGGGGATGGGGTATGTTACGAGGCTTTTGTCGCAATCGGAGTTCATAAGGGCGACAACCGGGATACCCATTTGGCGGGCCTCGGCGACAGCGCCGGCCTCTTGCCTTGGGTCGACAACAAACAGCGCGTCGGGTGTGCGAGTAAGGCCGCGCAAACCGCCAAACATCTCCTCGAGCTCGGTTATCTCGCGGTCAATAAGTAGGCGCTCTTTTTTAGTAAATTTGGCGAGCTCGCCTTTTTCTCTCATGCTGGTAAGCTCCTCGAGGCGACCCAGGCGGCGCTTTATTTCGCTAAAGTTAGTGATGGTACCGCCTATCCAGCGGCTGGCACAGTACGGCAGGTTAAGGCGCTCGGCGGTGCGCTGCAGTGCCTCGCGAGCCTCGGCCTTGCCGCCTACAAACAAAATGACCTTGCGCTCGGCGGCCATAGACTTAACAAACTCAAGCGCACCCGCCAAAAGTGCGGCGACCTGCTCGAGGTCAAAAAGCTCGACACCGCCCTTGGCACCAAAGATGTATTGAGAAACTGACGGGTGGCGACGCGAAGGAGCGTAGCCAAAGTGGGCTCCGACGGAGAAAAGCTTGTCTATAACGGGGTTGGTCTTGTCTGCCATGTGATGGTTATAAAAAAGGCCCTTGGGCCTTAGATACCCATAGAGAGTATCACGGCAAACGCCACGACGCAAGGCGGCCCGTGGTCTCTAAAACCCTTGCGGCATCAGCCTCGTTTGCCACTGTGGCCTCCTGCCCCGCAACGGTAATTGGGGTCAGGTCAAAGGCGGTCGAGGTGGCATCAAACGTCACTTTGACCGCCAAACCATGGGTCGTAGCCCAAGAAAAGTCTTGGTCAAACATAAAGTTGCCCAGCGAGTAAAAGATGGCCTTGCCACTGTAGGTCTCGATGTTTTCGACCACGTGCGGATGGGCGCCAATAACCAGGTCGGCCCCGGCATCGACAAGCGCGTGGGCCTGTGCCACCTGCTCGGCACTTGCCTGCGGCTCGTACTCGACACCCCAGTGCGCAAATGCAATGACGCGATAGCAACTAGGTTTAAGCCTTTGTATTTCTTGCACGACCTCGGTAGTCGACGGGTCGTACAGGGCATGGTAGCCCACCAAACAAAATTGCTTGCCACGCACATCAAGCACCGTTGAGATATCGCGCGCGTTGTACGGGTGGCCAAACGCTTTGATACCCCAACTTTTTAAATACTCTTGTGTGGTGTCAAAACCCAAGCGACCAAAGTCGTACGCGTGGTTGTTGGCCAAGCTGACCGCGCTAAGGTTAAGAGGCGCGAGCGCCGCCTGTGCCAAAGCGGGGTCGAACGTAAAATGCAAAATGGTGTGGTCTTGCCTGGCAATGGACGGATTTTGAGTAATAGTGCCCTCGAGGTTGGCAACACGGGCGTCGGCACTCTTGAGCAGACTCTGCACGCCTGCAAACAAAGCCTGCGTACCAACTGCCTCGGCATGTACGGCCACGTTGCGGTCGAGCATGATGTCGCCCACAAATATAATACTGGGGCTTGGCTCTTGCGGCGCAGGGATGCGTGCAAAGGGTGCCTTAGCGCTTGAGGCAAACAAAAGCGCGCCTAAAAATAATATGACAACGACTACCCGTGCTATAAAAAGTTTGCTCATTACTCTGCGTCGGGGGTACCTCCGCCCCCGGCCGCATGCAGCGCGTCTAAAATAGCATCTATTGAGCCGCCCATTACTTTGGGTATGTTAGACCAAGATTCCTTTATACGATGGTCGGTAATGCGGTCTTGCGGCACGTTGTAGGTGCGGATTTTCTCCGAGCGGTCGCCCGAGCCTATTTGCTCTTTGCGCACAGCGGCATAGCTTGCGCGCTCGCGCTCTTCCTGGGCCTGCTCTATTTTGGCCAACAAAACAGCCATCGCTCTTTCTTTGTTGGCGTTTTGCGAGCGCTCGACCTGGCTGCGCGCATCGAGGCCCGTGGGTATGTGGATTATGCGCACGGCGGTCTCGACCTTGTTGACGTTTTGGCCTCCGGCACCTCCGGCGCGACTAAACTCGTACTCAAGGTCGGCGGGGTTTATCTCGATTTTGTGCTTTTTGCGGATAGGCAAAACAGCTACCGATGCCGTTGAGGTATGTATGCGACCCTGCTTTTCGGTCGCGGGGATGCGCTGAACGCGATGCACGCCAGTTTCGAACCGGAGCCTTTCGTATACGCCAAGCCCGCGCATCTCAAAAACCGCCTCTTTGTAGCCGCCCAAATCGGTCTTGGCCTCCGACAGTGTGCGTACCTGCCAGCCCTGTGCCTCGGCATAGCCCTGGTACATATGGGAGAGCTCCTCGGCAAAAAGTGCAGCCTCATCGCCGCCCACACCCGCGCGCACCTCGACAATGGCCTCGTTAGGAAACTCCTCCTCCTTTTTTTCAGTCGCGACAATGCGCTCCATCTCAGCGACAACGGTCGCCTTTTGCTCGGCTATGCGCTTTAAATCGTCATCGGCGAGCTCGCCCAAGTCGCCCTCGGACATAGTTTTAACCTCCTCCTCTTCTTTAAGCAGGCGCTCGTACTCTTGGGCCAAATAGGCCGTCTTTGGATTTTCTTTAAATTGTGCGAGGTCCATCTACTTCGACTTTTTGGTCGAGGCGGCAGCGCGGCGGGCTTTAAACTTCTCTACGCGGCCGGCGGTATCGAGGATCTTCTCGTTGCCGGTAAAGAACGGATGGCACTGCGAGCAGATTTCTACCCCCAACTTTTCCTTAGTGGAGCCCACGGTAAAGGTGCGTCCGCATGCGCAGACTACCTTGGCCTCGGGAAAGTAGGTCGGGTGTGTCTCTGTCTTCATATAAATCTATTTTAGCACGAAATCTGAGCCTTGCAAGCGGACGGCTAATTGTCGGCCAAGTAGTCGATGTTTTGCTGGATGCCGGCGACCTTAGCCATAACCTGCGTGGCGTATGTTTTGCCGGGGCCGGTGTTGGGGCCGTTCCACCCCGCGTAGTAGCGCGCGGCGGCGTTAAAGTCGGCGCTGTAGCCTCCGGCCGACGCCCCGTTGTCAGAAAGAAGGAACGACATCGCCATTATGGCGTCCTGGGCAGCCCACGGGTTGGCAACCGACTTGCCTAAGCCAGATGCAATGCGCGGCGCGTAGAGCGCCCACGTTGATGGGATAAACTGCGCCGGGCCCATGGCACCTCCCCATCCGCCGACCGACGCTATGGGGCACGACACCACCTGGCTGTGCGCATCAAACCCAAGCTGTTGGGACAAAGCCAAGAACGGCGGGACATCGCGCGTCGGGTTCATCACGCCCTTAAACGGCGTGCCTGTGTTTTTGCCCACGCCGTCGCCCGTGGCGTCATTGGTCATGTAGCATTGCCCCACGTTGGTACCCAGGTTGGACTCTTGAGTAAGTATCGCGAGTGCCAGGGCCGGGTCGGTGCCGGTTATTTTTTGCGCCTGCTGAGCATACTTAAGCGCGTCGCCAAACTGTATCGCTGCCGCGTCGCGCAGCGGGAAGAGTGCCGCGCGTATAGCCGCGGCTTTGGCCTGCCTGTCGGCAAGCACCTTGTTGTAGGCGGCCTCGTCGTTTTTGGTCGCGGTCAGTAGAGTCGTCTTTTGCTGCTTGCTTTGGTCGATGACGGTCTTTTTGGCCTCGACGTCTTTTTTGGCATCGAGCTGTTGGCTTTGCTGCTTGGCCAAGGCCTCCTTTTCGCTTTGGGTTTGGGTTTTAACACCGCGCAGCTCGTCAAACTTTTCTTGCAACCCCTCATCTATAGAGTCGATGCGGTCGGTATTGGCAAAAAAGTCTGTGAGCGTACCACCCGAGAGCGCCAACACCACAAGCGAGGTATTGTCGCTTTGGTTCTTTTCGCGCAAAAGTTTTGCCAAACTTGCCTGGCCATCCTCTATCCTGCTTTCGAGCGTAGCGATAGTCTTGGCTTTTTGATTGATGGTCGAGGCAAGCGTGTTGATGGTCGTGTTGCGCTGGTTTATTTCGGCCTGGGCTTTGGCAATTTGTGCATTAAGGACCGTTACGTCGCCTTGGATGCTGTTTTCTTGCTTCTTCGTATCATCAATAATCTTTTGATACTGGGCTATTTCTTTTTGCAACTCGTCGTACTGAGCCTGCAGGGCCGCGCGCTGAGTATCGGTAAGCTCTTGGGCCTGGGCGGGTGCCTGTGGAGCCAGGGCATAAAAACCCCCGACCCCGAGCGCTGTGCCTATAGCAATAGAAGCAATATATCGCCCCAACTTCATGGTTGTTGTAATTATATCAGACGCTCGAGACCCTGTTTTTCTTACTGTGAGGAGTTCAGTTACTGCGCCATTTCTAAAACTTTTTCCAAAACAACCGGGACTTCTTTTATCCCGCTACCGTTGCCGTAATGCTCCTTTTCGTGTTCGATGATTATCTCTGAACCAAGCTTGTCGCGGTAGTCGTCTTGATTGTCGAGCGGCACCCACGGGTCATTGTCGGAGAATATTGCGACGCTTTTGGGCAAATGCAATTTAACCTTTGCCAAGTCGGGAGGAGTCGTGAGCCAGTGCTTGTCTGTCTCTTTGCTGTTCTCGTCGTCGTCGAGATTAACGAGATGCTTAAAAAAGCCGGCCACAAACACCGCCCCGCCAACTTTTTGACCCTCGGGCAAAGTCTCTAGGTATCGCGCTGTAGTCTGGCAGCCCATGCTGTGACCAACGAAATAAGTCTGCTCGTCTGCGACACCAACAACCTGCGCCAAAGCAGGCACCCAATTGTAAATACGCGGACTCCCTGGCTCGGGCAATTGCGGCACATGGACCTCAAACCCTTTGGCCTCTAGCTCTTGTTTGAGCCAAGGAAACCAAGAGTCTGTCGGCGCTCCATCCCATCCATGCACTATAAATACTCGCTTAGTCATTTGTCTATTTTAACTTCTCTAACTCCGCGCTCCAACGCTCGTAGTTGGCACGAGCGGCTTCTTTCGCCTCGGGAGAGTTGATGCGGTTATACATCCAATCTAACTTTTCTTTTACTTTTTCGTACCCTTCTGTAGGAGCTTTCTTTGTTACAAACATCTCGGCATTTGTCTCCATAAAACTTACCGAATCGGCATCCATAAGAGCGTCCTGCTCGGCGTCTCCACCAACTTCGTGTTTGGAAATCAAATGAGAGACTTTATCTATAGTCATGTCGTCTGCACCTTTTTCGCGCAAAAAGTCAGCCATTATCTTTGCCCCACCTTCTTGATGCCGCTTTAAAAACTCCGGGTCCAGGTAATTTTCTGTATCAGGGGTATTTTTATCTCGTAATGCCCTTTCTATATCATGTGCATAAGCCGCCACCCTATGAGCCTCGGTTAGTTGCGGTAACAATTGCTCATACCAAAATACCGTCCGCTCAAAATGGGCCACCTTTCCTTTAAAGGCCTCGCCCACAAACTCAACGGTCTGTTCGTATAAATTCATGACATCGAAAAACCCGAGGAAGGTCCTCGGGGTTAAAGTTACTCTTTGGCCTCTTCGGCAGGGGCATCGCCCTCGGCGTCCTCTTTCTTGCCGCGCTCGACAGAGGTCTCGATTGCCGAGAGGTCGATAGGAGCAGCAGGCTCTTCGGGCTCGTCCTGAGCGACAGATATCATAGCAACGACTTCGTCTACATCTATGTCTATCTCGGCGGTCTTAGGGAGCCCCAAATCGCTGACCTTTATCTGGTCCTCGAGTGTTACGAGTTTAGAAATATCCACAACAATGTGCTGCGGCAAGTCGGCAGGCTCGCAGGTGACCTCGATCTCGTGCATAACCTTGGTCAAAATGCCGCCAAGATCCTTAACCGCAGGCGAAACGCCCTCGAACTCAAACGGTACAGACACGGTGACCTTTTGGCCCTTTTGGATTGCGTAAAAGTCGGCGTGGATAGGAGCGCCCGAGACTGCGTCAAACTCTACCTCGTGTATAAGAGCCTGCTTGTCGCCATCGAGGCCCTTAAGCGTGATGACGGTTGACTCGCCCGCCTCTTTAAAAATCTTGCCAAATACTTTGGCGTCAACCGAGATTGCGGTTGACTCCTGCGAGCGGCCATAGATAACAGCCGGCAAAACCCCCTTATTGCGCAAGGCCTTGGCTGAGGCCGAATTATCGCGTTTTTCTACAGTTAAATCCATTGCCCAAGCACTATAAGGCGTTTGGGCCTATTTTGCAACCCGGTTTCCCTATACACTTGACACATAGAAAGTATAATTATATAGTTAAGTTTGAACTGGGACACAAACGGGTGGAAGAAATGAGCATACCTAACAGGTTTTTTTGGGCATTTACTGCCCTGTTGTCTGTGCTACTGGCACGGGGACTCTATGTGGAACTTTCAGGCTCGCACATCTCGTGGTGGTACGTGGCGCTGCTTTGCGTCACGTTCGAAGGCGTAATGCTGAGCTTTATCGCTTTCTGCCTTTCGTGGCCGCCGGAGAATCCAATATCCTTCGAGGTCGAGCCAGGATGGGCTCCGTACCAATCAATCGAATAAGCCGCTCGTGCGGACGACAACGAAAGTCGTCTCGCAAGAGCGGCTTTCGTCTTTTTAAATCTCTTGGAAGCTGGGCAGGACCCCGACGTCTACCGACTGCACAAAGGTATGTGTGCCGTCATGGCACGTAAGCGTAAATGTCGTTTCCGCAGGGATGACCTTGCTTATACCGGAGGACACAAGTGCAGAGGAGACGTGCCCTATGGTATTGGCATCCAAAGAGCAGTCGGTCATGCCCGAGGTATGCCACGAAAGTTTGGTGCCCGGCGCTGTGCCCTTTGGCACGCGCCCGGGGGTCGCGGTAAGCGGACCGTCTATCGAGCCGGGCTGTACGCCAACGGAGACCGTGGCCGGAGCAGCCGCAGTACCGTCTGTCTTGTTGCAACTAAGTGTATAGATGCGCGAGGCGCTGAGCGGTGCGACCGTTTGCGAACCTGATTCACCAGTCCACGACGCGCTATCGCCATTGTTAGTAACGCGACAAGAACCCGCTTGTACATTGTCGGCCTGCCAAGCAACCACAACCGGTGTGTTGACCGGTATGTTGGCCAAACCAGTTTGCCCGTTGGCAGTTATGGAAAGTGCCGCAGTCGGTTGATTGCAGGTAAAATCCTTTTCGGCCGCAGCACTGCAGATGTTACCTGCGGTACAGCTTGATACCAAGAGGCGCATAGCATGGCCTGGCGTTACGCCTATGGTGCCGCCGCGGGTGGTGACATTAGCGGAGTAGTCGGGCGGCGTCGTGCACATCCATCCGCTTTGGCATGCGGCGCTGTTGTTGGTCGTGTCATCAAGGCCTGCCCAGTAATGATCGGCACCCGACACCGCATCCCACGAGGTAGTAACAGATGTGCCGGCCGCGTTGCACGAAGCGGACAGCCCCGACGGCACACCAGGCGGCGCTGCTGCGGTCACTGTGACGACCACAGTTGCCTCGGTTTGCCAGTCGTAGCTGGCTGTCTTTACGCGCGCGTAAAAGGTGTATGTCCCGGCTGTGCTGGGGGTAAAGGTAATGTCCTTGGGGCCTGGATTGGTGTTGGAGCCAAGCCCCGTGCCCACGGGGCTATCTACGTTGTCGGCGACGAGCGTATCGTTTGATCCTGCAGTAAACGTGGCATGGATGCCAGTGGTCTGCCCCACTTGGATGCTCGGAGAGTCGGCCACTATGGTGGCACTGGGTTGGCCCGCAACCGGGCCGCCCATGACTATGCTGAGCGGGACACTGCCGTTTGCGCCGTTTTGGCCGCTGCAAGTGAGTGTATATGTAGTCGCCTGAGTCGGGTAGACCGTCGCTGCGCCGTACAGTGCGCCTCCCGTAGTAAAGCCCGACCCCGACGACGACGTAAAGCGCACTATGCTGCTCGACTGGCGACCGGAATACCCGATGCAGTTGCCGAACCCGTCGCGATTGTTGCAGACTCCGCCGCTGTAGAAATCAGTATGATTTTGGCAGGACCACTCAAGAGTAACCGGCGCGCCCGGACTTACGGCAACCTGGCTGCCGGCGCTCACTACGAAGTTTCCAATCCTCCAGCGCTTGCCCTGGTAACCCTGCCCGCTGACGACGCTAAAGCCGATCATATTAAGCTGGGCCAGCTGGCAGTTGTTGTCGGTGATAATGCAGGCAGGAGGACCCGGCCACTGGTCCCAGTGCGGCCACGACTGCCACCAAGCGGCGGCCGACGCATGTTGGGCCCCGGAGAAGCTTGCTGCCATCACTAGTACGACGGCGAGCGCGCATACAAGGCCGGAGCGTCGTGACGGATTAAAGCGCATGTTTATATAGTAGTACGTTTTTTGAGAACGGCGTGCGCTTGCCTACTGCCCCGCGAAGAGGCGCTGCTTTTTGGCTATGTAGTCTTTCATTGCATCAACCGCCGGGGTTAGGAATTTGTATGGAGTAGTCTCATCGCTTTGCAAAGATGCGCGCAGAGAGTCGCGGTACAACACGCGCAGCTCGGTATTGATGTGCACTACTGCCACGCCCGCTTTTATGCAGGCCACTATGTCGTCCTCGGTGTTGCCCGAGGCGCCGTGCAAAACGAGCGGGATACCCACCGCGTCGCTAATAGCCTTAACGCGATCGGGATGCAAACGCGGCTCGGCCGCCGACTTGAGCATGCCGTGGATGTTGCCTACCGCCGGGGCAAAACAGTCCACACCCGTGGCGTCGACAAACGCCTTGGCATCTTCGGGTGTTGTTAAATTGGCCTCGGTGACACCCTCGGGCAAACTGTCGAGCTGTTTGGATGCTTGGCCGATATAGCCCAACTCGCCCTCTACTAATACATCGCGGCCAGCGGCGCGCGCGTACTTGACGCACATGCTTAGCAAATGGATGTTTTCTTCAACCGGCAGTTTAGCACCGTCGACCACAACCGAGTCGACACCGGCGGCAATGGCGCGCTGCACTTTTTCGGTACTGTACGTGTGGTCGGCGTTTAAATAAATTGGCACATCTTGGTTTTGATACAGCTCGACAAGCGCCCTAGCCTGCATAAAAGGAAAGTACTCGCGCTCGCCTTCGCTGAGCCCCGCGATTATGGGCAACCCTGTCTCGCGACTAGCGTCGATAATAGCCTTGAGCT
>DASYIO010000019.1:0-2538 GCA_035997465.1 Minisyncoccota bacterium
CCCGCAACTACATCAACGACCAGAGCCACCATCAGGTAGACTTACCGACATTGTTTCCGTCCGCCTAACGGCGGACAAGACAGAAACCGCCGGCATATGCCGGCGGTTTTCATTTAATAAAAGAAAGCCGCCGCTTCGTCTGGGGACGAAGCGTTAGCTCTCGTCCCGCCGAAGCGGCGGTGCGTCCAGGACATTTGTTGTAGTTGCACATGCGGCCCTACGCCCCGTAGATGCTCTCGAGCACCCAAAACGGGTTTATGCCCCTGAACTCGGCGTTGATCAGTTCGGGTCGATCGTCATGCTCCATGCTGGACCACTTCAGCATAAAGTCGTGCAGCGTCATGGTCTCCCAGCTCGGCCATTTGTCGAGCATGGTGATGGCGTTGTACTTGGCGGTGGCCGTGTCGCTGGGCGGGTATATTTTCAGCACGCTCCTCATCGGCAAAATGAGCGTGGCGCTGACCTCTTGCAACGCAGCCATGACTTCGGCCACGGTGAGCTTAATATCGGGCATCGCTCCTCTCCTGTCTGTCCGGCCCCATGGTGCGGCCGCCTGCACCATACCAAAAAAGTAGGGGATTGAAAACAGAGACACCCGACGCGAGCCGGGTGGCTCTTGTCGGGTGGTGCTGTTTAGTTCAGCGTTCTTGGGCCGGATCACTCGAGTCCTTGCAGGAGCTTTCCGGTGTCTTCCTTCGACAAGGGAGGCCACCCCGAGTCTGCCAAAGCGCAGTCGTTCGAGCAGTACACTGCAACTTGTGCTGGCGGTATCGCGTTGGTACACCCGTCGCGATGACACGTCCTGCCTTTAGGGTGGCCTTTGGGCAACCAGCCCTTTTTGTCGCAAACTTCGCAGCCCCAGCCGCCGCATTCGTGGCATTGGACGGCGTCTAAAGGGAAGCCTTTGTCTTTCGGAATATCCATGCCGCTCATGGTGTCCTCGCTGTGTGCGGGCACGGGGTGTGCCTCTGGCACGAGAGTACCTTTTTATGCAGCAAAATTCAATCGCTCATACACAACTTCACGCCCGTGCGCTTTTGTGATTAAGTAGCTTTAGACGAACCGGTCCCGGGTCGTATCACCAGGCAACAGGCAAGGAGACCTGCCATGTTTCGCTACGTCGCTATCGCGCTCGCGCTGCTTTCGACCGATGCGCTTGCCCAGCAGGGCGCCGTGCTCATCGAGAAGCCGCCGGTCTACCAAGTCGGCGATGAACCTCCTCGCGTTGGCAAGTTCATCAACATGCAGGGTGGACACCAACAGATGAAGCAGAGTGTCATCCGGAAAAGTGACGGCAGGGTTTACTTGCGCACAATCGTCATCGATGCCCGGGGTGGCGAGGAATCCGAGGACCTTGTGGACGTCGAGACCTACCAGTCCACAGGCACCTCGGACGGGAGCAGTTACCGAACCCTCGAAGAAACTTGCACGCCCGAATACATCTTCCCGGTGATTGAGCGCAAACAGTATTCGTGTACAACGCGCGCGATACTCGACGGAGGAGAGGTGCGGATATCCACAGAGATGGTCTATGTAGGCCGACGAAACTCTGCGGGTGAGCTTGTCGGCGTATGCGAGAGCAGGCGCACCAAGTTCAAAGGGTTCGACATCGACTCTACCCTGTGCTACACGCCGGACTTAAAGTGGACGCTCTCGCGCAGGCTCTTTCCTCCTACGCAAAGCACAGACTTGTAGTATTGCGCGTTGGGCTAAAGACGAGCGGGGCCAACCGGCCCCGCTTTTGTGCTACATCGTTGGCATCGGCATAATCTCCATTGTCTCGACCCACTCGCCCGGAAAAATGGTGAAGTGCGGATGGTTTTCAAACATTTTTGCGGCCTCTTCGTGCGATGCGGCTTGCACGACAATATACGCGCCCATCTCATTTTTAATATCCGAAACACCCTCGCGGTCGGTGCGCTTAGTCTTGCCCAACGGCCCGCCCGCCTCGACTATCGAGGCCCTGTGGTCGTCCATCCACTTGCCCCATTGGACCATGCCCTCCTTTTCTTTTTCTTTGCGCTCTGCCTCGGACAGGGCGTTCCATGCGTCTTTATCTCCTCCCATACCCATATATACCGCCAAAAAGTTTTTCATATATTACTATTATGCATACTTTATAAGTTGCTGCGCCATTGTCTTGGCCGCGTCAGCATACTCCTTTTCGTACTTGGCCCATAATTCTTCGCGGGTAGGGGACTTCTTTTTATCGTGGCCCTCCCAAAGCACAGACAAGCTGGCATACGGCGGGAGTATCATGCCCACCGCGTTGTAAAAGTTGGCGAGTGTGCCAATGATATGTTCGGCGCCGTCCCCGTCGCCGGTAACAACAACCCCGCCGGGCTTGCCGGCAAGCTTTGACGTTTTGCCCTCTAGTATCTCATCGTGCACAACATCAAGCCGCTCAATAGCCCCTTGTATCAAAGACGAGTGCGTACCCCACCAAACAGGTGTAGCAAATACAAAAATATCTGCGGCCTGCAACTTTTTGTAAATCTCGGGCCACTGGTCGTCGTCGCCTTCTTTTTCGTCGGTGCC
>DASYIO010000020.1:0-14363 GCA_035997465.1 Minisyncoccota bacterium
GATGCTTGGACAACGACACCGATATCGAGTTGCCGCCCTGCAGGTCGTCGCTTACTTGCGCCAACACACCGCGCATGTACGGCTTGTCGGCCTGCTCGGCCAAAAGGCGGAAGATGCGCAAAGCAGAGACTTGGGCCTCGAACAGTGTTGCGATTTGGCGCGACAGCAGCACCAAGTTACGGCTTGATATGCCATCAAAAAAGGAGATGTTTCCAAAAGACTGCAGAAAGCCTTTCTCCTCGCTCCCTGTTATCGAGGTAATGGTAATGCCCTTGTGTTGGACAATGTCTATGGCCGCGTCTTGGGTATTGGCATTAACGGTGCCGCTTTGCGGTTTGCCTGCCTGGTCGAGTCCTTCGTACTTAAATTCCATATATCAATATTAGATCAACCTTTGCAGGACGTTGGGGTTAAGGGAGCGGGCGTAGGCACTTTCAACACTGATTTCGCCAGCTCGGACCAGGTCGGCCAGGCTGCGGTTCATGTCTATCATGCCGTCTTGGGCGCCGGTCTCTATCACCGTTTGTATTTCGTGGGTGCGCTTTTCGCGGATAAGGTTTTGCACTGCCGAGTTAGATATAAGGAGCTCGCACGCGGGTATGAGCCCGCCCGCAATGCGCGGCACCAACCGCTGGCTAAAGATGCCAGCGAGTGAGCCCGCAAGCTGTATGCGTATCTGGTCTTGCTGGCTTGCAGGAAAGGAGTCGATGATGCGGTCAATGGTTTGCGCCGCGTTGTTGGTATGCAAGGTCGAAAAGACCAGGTGGCCCGTCTCGGCGGCGGTAACCGCAGCGGCCATGGTTAGAGGGTCGCGCATCTCCCCTATCATAAGTACGTCGATGTCTTGGCGAAACACGCTGGTAAGGGCGCCGGCAAAGTCCGCGGTGTCCACGCGCACCTCGCGCTGCTCGACAAGCGATTTTTTATTTTCAAACAGATACTCTATCGGGTCCTCAATCGTTACAATGTGCTCGGCGCGCTCCTGGTTTATCTTTTCAATTAAAGCGGCGAGCGTTGTCGTCTTGCCCTGCCCCACCGGCCCCACCACCAAAAAGAACCCCTGCTCTTTGCTGGCAAAGCTCTCCACAACTGGCGGGATATTAAGCTCCTGCAGGGTGCGGATCTGCTTGGGGATAAGGCGCAGCGCAGCGCCCATGTTGCCGCGCTCAAAGTACGCGTTGCCTCTAAAGCGTGTTTTGTCGGTGTGCGAGTAGCTAAAGTCCGCCTCCTGGGTCTCTAAAAATTTTTGTTTGCGCGCGGGCACAAGCATCTCGCCAATGAGCCCCTGCATGTCCTCGGGGCTAACTTTCTGCTCCGATAGTATTGGGGTCAGCGCGCCGGACACACGTATCATGGGCACAACCCCGGTTGAAAGATGCAGGTCAGAGGCGCCTTGTGCGATAACCAGGTCGATGAGTCCGGATAGTTTTTGTTTGTAGTCCATACAGTGCGTGCGACTAAACTTCTACCTCGACGTCTTTGGCGGGTGCAATGGGGTCGCTCGTCTCCTCGCCGGCCTCGGTCATGGTGGTAGGGCTTGGGGCCGCGGCCGCTGCGGCATCCTCTGCCAGGTCAAACTCGCCGCCGAGCGTGTTGACCTCCTCAAACGGTATAACGCCCTTGGCTGATTTGATGATAGCATCCTCCTTCATGGTGAGCATGCCGCGCTTACGCACAATGTTAAAAAGATCGTCCTCCGACTTGCCCGCCAAAATTGCGCGCTCCAGGTCTGGGTTCATATCAAATACCTCAAAGCACGCAATGCGTCCGTGGGTGCCCGACGGGCACTCGGGTGTAGGCTCAAGACGATACACCTCGCTTAGGTCGGGCAAGTCTTTTTTAAACTCCTCGGGCACGTCGGCAAACTCTGTAGTAAGCATCTCGCGCGTGCTGTCGTCGACTTGGACCTTTTTGCCGCCGCCCTCGCACAAAGTCTGCACCAGGCGCTGTGCCACACCCAAAATAAGCACCGGCGGTATAAGGTACGGCTCGACACCCATGTCTAGTAGGCGCGGGACAATACCCACCGAGTTGTTGGTGTGGATGGTCGAGAGTACCAGGTGGCCCGTAAGCGCCGCCTGCACGGCCAGGTTGGCCGTCTCGGCATCGCGGATCTCTCCTACCATGATGATGTTGGGGTCTTGGCGCAGTGTAGTGCGCAGCCCGTTGGCAAACGTGTAGCCGATTTCGGGCCGCACCTGCGACTGCGAGACACCCGGGATGACGTACTCGACCGGGTCTTCCAAAGACAGCACATTAAAGCGCTCGCGATCTATCTCGTTTAACAGCGTGTAGAGTGTTGTGGATTTACCCGAGCCGGTAGGGCCGGAAATGAGGATGAGCCCGTAGGGTTTTTTAATGGCGGTTTTAATAAGCTCCAGGTTGCGCGGCGTTAAGCCCACGCCGTCTAACTTCCAGTCCTTGGTTTGCACGCCCAAAATTCGCATCACCACCTTTTCGCCGTAGTAGGTGGGGAATGTCGATACGCGGAAGTCCACTTTAGTGCCCGAGACGCGCGCGCTAAAGCGGCCGTCTTGGGGTTTGCGCTTTTCGTCCAGGCGCATGTTGGACATCACCTTAATGCGCGCCACCACCGCGCCGTGCACCTTAGCCGGGAGCGTGATGTTGGTGATAAGCACACCGTCTATCCTAAAGCGCACGCGCGTTTGGTCGACCAGGGCCTCGATGTGGATGTCGGATGCGCGCTGGTCGGCGGCATGGCGCAAAATGGTCGATACAATTTTTGTAACAGGCGCGTCCTCGGTCATAGCGGCGTCAGACGTTTCTGTCACCAGGTCGTCGTCGAGCACGGTCGATACTTTTTCGCCTTTTTTGGCCTGCTCTTTGTTTTGGGCAATGGTCTCTACCTCAAGCTCGCCGAGGGCCTTGCCCACCTCGCCGGAGAGTCCTTTGTACTGGCTAAGCAGCTTTTCGAAATCAGTTTCGGTAATTAAAAAGAGCTTGTAGGGCATCCCGACCTTGCTTGATATAAACGTCAGCGCGTCCCTTGCCTCGAGGTTGTCGGGGTCGACAACGCCGACCTCGAGTACGCCGTCTTTAATACCGATGGGTGCCAGCTTGTAGTGGCGCGCGGACTCCTCGGGGACATAGCGCAAAATGTCGAACGACACCGCGCTCTCGCCTATCTCGCGGGTCGGTACGCCATAATATTTGCCCTTGGCCGCCAAGAGGTCGGTTAGTTTGACGCCGGCCTTTTCAAGCTCAAACTCGGGCTTGGCGTCGGGCTTGGCCAGGCTTACCTCAAGCTCGGGTATCTGTCCCCGCTCTATTAAGTGCGCATCGGCCAAGAGTTCGAGGAGATTCATTTATATAAGTATAGCGCGCCTCCTTTGTGCGCAGACGCGATATTAACAAAACATCAGGTTAGTGCGCGCTCGTTGTGCTTGCGGTACTCGACGCTGTTTTTGACACGGTTGTTGATGCCGCTGCGCCGGTTGATGCGCCGCCAGTACCCACCGGCGCAAAGGGGTTGCGGCGGCCAGCGGCCGCAGGCGGGATAGATACGCCAAAGTCCGACAAAGAAAGGAACAGCGGGTCCTCAAATACCGAGCTGTCGAGCTTGATAACGCGCAGGCTACCCAAGGTCGTCAGTATTTCTTGGGAAACCGGCGAGGTGTTTTGGTCCGTACTAAGCAAAGCGCCCGAGTCTCCCGAGGAGTAAAAGTAATAGAGCGCGGCCAAGGCAACAACAATGACGCCTATCACGACCATATTCTTTTTTAGTAGTGCCATCATAGGTTAGTGGAGCCAGTAGGTACGGATAGTAAAGTCAAAGGTGTATTTGCCGCCCTGGGCCGTTGTATTAAAGGAAAGGTTCTCGACATCGAGTATACGCAGACTGTGCTCGACATCCTGCAAAAAGCTTAAAAAGTCATCGTAGCTCGCAACAACGCTAAACCCGAGGCTGACCGAGCCCACCGGCTCGCTGCTGGGCCCCACGGCAAGCGTGTTTTGCTGCTGAGACGAGTTGGACACCTCGCCCAATGCTACGTTGCCAAGCGACAGCCCGTGTCGCGCCGCAATATTGTTGATGTCGATTATAAGGCGGATGTTGTCGACCTGGTCAGGCAAGAGGCGCACCAATTTTTGCTCGTCCTGGGGGCTAAAGGCGTTGCGTGTGGACTGCAGCTTGTCGCGCAGACCCTTAAGCTCTTGAGATTTGTCGAGTGCGTCGTTGTAGGCGGCGACCTCTGTTTGTGTGCCCTTAAGCCCCTGGTACGTGGGGTTGGTGTACATCACAAATAGTCCTATCGCTGCGATCGTGAGTATTGCCGGGAGTAGGAGTCGCATATTAGTTTTGGGTCGAGCCTTGCGGCGCCTGGGACACAGCCGCGTTGTTTTGTTTGGCGTAGCTTATGACAGTCGGGTCGACATTTGCCGAGACAGAAAAGACCACATGGCCCGTAGCGTCGGTCGTAATGCCCGAGAAGATGACATCTTTAAGCACTTTGGCGGTGCTAAACTCGTCGGACTGCAGCGCCAGGGTCGAGAAAGAGTCTGCAATACCGTTCATGGTCAGTTTGGCCGAGCCATCGCCGGCGACATCAAGACCAAGGGATGTAAATTGCACACGCTCGAGCGTCGTTGCCGAGAGGAAGGTAAAGATCCCCGAGGGCGCCACATGGTTTGCCAAAAGTGTTTCGGCCTCTGTAAGGCGGCTGTCCAGGCGTTGCAGGTCTTGTATCGAGCGGGTGTCAAAGGCGCCTTCGGCCTTTTTTAGCGATGCGTCCTTATCGGCAATAGCACCATTAAGGTATTGACCGTATGCAAACGCGCCGCCCGCCGCCAAAAGCGACACGACAAACACGAGTATTGCCAGCAGATTAAGAAGCCCGCCCATGCCACCGCCTGTGCGGGCCTCGCCGACGAGCGGCTTTTTGGGTATAAACGATGTGGGCACTGACGGATCCATTTAGATACAGTATATAGTGCAAAATTTAGCAAGTGCTACTATATCAACATGTGGTTTATTTTTGCGACGTTGGCCTCGGCCTTTTGGGGGCTCACCTATGTACTAAGCGAGCAGATATTTAAGCAGATATCCATCCCGACACTGCTTACTATTAATGCGGCCATTATTGCGGTCGTGGCTTTTGTGGCGTCTGTAGCGACCGGCAACCTTAAACCCGACCTGGCCGCCATCGGCTCGTCTAACAAGCTCTTGGGGCTTATCGTGGCGGGCGCGCTGGTCCTTATGGTTGCCGAGATGTTTATCAGCCTCTCGATAACCTCTAAAAACGCCACCCTGGCGGGGCTTATCGAGATAAGCTACCCCCTCTTTATCGCGCTGTTTGCATACCTTTTATATAAAGAGTCTCAACTTACCCTCCCCACCGCCATTGGCGGCCTCCTAATCCTCTCGGGTGTCATAATGATTTACTGGTTTTCGCGGTAGACCAACAAACCCGGTGGCCGCATGAACAACTCCATCCCAAAAGAAATACGGCTCATTTCTCTGGCAACAAGCATACGATGGATAGGCTGGGGCATGGCCGAGCCGCTTATCCCGGTATTTTTGTTTATCCTTTTAGGCGAGTACGGATTATCGGGACTCATAGGCTCTGCCGGTGAGGTAGTGTTTTTACTTATTCTTCCTTTGGCAGGCATACTGGCCGATCGTATACCGCTAAAAACATTTTTAGTCGCGGGAGTCGTAATATTTTTCTTTGACGGCTTGTGGAGCATCGCGGCCTTGGGCAGTCTTGTGTTGTTGGTTTTTATCGCCGAAATATTTGACGGCATCGCCGTCGCGTCCGACGTTGTAGACCGTGCCACCTACATACGCCGCTATGCCCGCCGCGAAGTGGTTGCTTCGGTCATAGGATGGCAGACGACGCTCATTAATGTTGGATGGATGGTGGGAGCGTGCCTCAGTTGGATATTGGCACCGTATGTGTCTTTTGTGTGGATATTTTTTGGCATCGTTCCGGCTAATCTTGTAGCCCTGTATATGCTGGCCCGCTACCTGCCGGCGGACGCACCGCCGCCAGCGCGCTCGTCTAACAGCATTTCTTTTGCGCACTACTTTGATGTCTGGCGCGATACGCTGCGTTTGCATAACGGACTGCGTGCCCTGGCTATGCTTACGATTATTTTTAATGCTCTGAGCGCATTTGCGGTGTTTCTTATCCCTATATATGCCTACATACAAGGAGCTACCCTGCGGGAAATTATTTTACTTGGCATACTGGCTATGCTCCCCGACCTTTTTTCCTCACCCCTGGGCAAGATCGCGGATAGATTTTCAGCTTCCCTGCTGCCGCTAGGACTCCTAGCGGCGGCTATGACACTCGCGGCCTTGTCCTTTGTCTCGTGGTACCCGTTTTTGTTACTTATCGTACTGGGATTGCGGGTTATATTAGTGCTGCTCGGATTAGCGGTGGAAAATTTAATAACTAAACTCACTTCGCCATATCACTACGGCAGAACAAGCGCAGTGTTTGAAGGGCTTAAGGATGTCGGTAAATTTATCGGCGCTATCGGGCTTGGATTTGCGCTCGACCAATGGGGCGGACAGGCTGTCTTTATAGCGCTCGCTGCTTTTATGGTCGTGGCAACGCTGCTGGCAACTCGGGAGTTTAGAAAACACAAGGCTCGGACCGCTACTGAGCCAGCTCAGTAGCAAACTACGTAGTTAAGTACGTAATTATCGTTACCGCTTACTTGTGTCGGCAGTTGGCTTGGCTTTTAAGGATAAGCGCGGTATTCTCCATGCGGAGATTCATCTGTGGAGGACGCCATGAGGCTGAAAAGCACCATTGTGGCGGCCTACCACAATGTATTCAATGCAAAGTTGGCCACGGTCTCTTTTTTCTGCAATGCACTGGCCGAGTTTGCGTGGACTGTCATCATCCTGGACAGGCCGGGAGAGGCTTTGGATGCGGGCGTGGCTCTTTGGCAAGGCATTGCGTCGTTCTTCTCGACCGGATTCACGGGGCGGGTAGTCCAGCACTTCTCGCCAATCGGGTCGCCCCTAAAATCCTACTCGCTCGGGAGTCTGATACCCGCCGCGATTACGTTTGGGCTTAGTTTGGCCGGACATCTGTGGGGCGGTACACCTGACCCTCTGCTAAGTTGTCTGCCCGCGACTACGATCAGCTTTACGACGAGCTTCGTAACAAACTACCTGACCCGGCGCGGTCTTCTGCTCCCTGGCAATTACCGCGCTCCCTGATCCCGCCCCGCCCATCAGGGCGGGATCTTCGTTTTTATATAACCATCTCCACCGGGCTATGGTCGGACACCCTACCGGGGAGGACACGGCAGGTTATTTTTTTAGACGCGGCGGTTTGTGCGTCGACAAACACTTGGTCGGTCCACAGCGGCGTCGGGATGCCGAAAAAGCCCAGCAGGCGGGCAATGCGGTTGGGCAGATGCGGAACGTTCTCGCTGTAGCGGCCGTCGAGCGTTGGGCCTATTTTTTGCGTTACACACGCAAACTCGGGCGCCATCATCCGCTCGGCTTCTTTGTGCTCTCCCGGCAGGCCAAAATTGCAATCGCCTCCGAAGATTGTCTGGTCGCCGTCTTTCCTAAGCGCGAGGGCCTGCTGTTTTATTTTTGCTACTTGCGCCGCGCGCACTTTGCGGTCTATACCCGAATGTAGATGCATCGAGCCCACCACCATCGGCCCGCTATCCGTTTCAAACCGAGCCATCAGCGAGCCGAACGTGGCATGCTTGTAGCCCATGACAGGGTCTTTGCGCATCTTGGCAAACGGAATAAAGCTGCACCCAAGCAATCGGTAAGTCTTGCGATACAAAATAATAGTTTGCGACAACTCGTCCACGTCGGTGTTATTTTCCTGGAGCAATAAATAGTCTCCCACTCCCTGCACATATGACGGCACATCCTTGGCAAACTCCTGCAAAAGCAAAAAGTCATACCTCCCGCCCTCCAGAGTTCTGTGCAAAAAGGCCTCTAATCCCGGTTGGTACCCGCGCTGGCAATTGAGGCTTAGGAGCTTCATAATGCCCCTAATACTATATGAAAATCCTCACGGCAAATATCGGGATGGGCCTGCGCGATGTCGATCATCTGTGGAAAAACATGCGCGGAATTGCCGCATATCACGGGTGGGGACCGTTTTTGATCGGGATACTAGCAAGACCACTGCAGGGCCGATGGGCTGGCCCGCCATATTGGAAAAAGCGTACAGACTATTTGCGCGCAAACGAAAACTTAGATCCAACTTTTGAGATGATCCGCCGGGAGTCCCCTGATGTGGTTATTCTCAGCGAGGTGGTGCCCGAGATACACTCGCCTCGCATCGAGGAGCGGCTCAAGGAGCTGGGTTTTAAAACGATTTCTTACGGGCTGGGCGCCAAATATCCGGACGCGCATGTCACCACCTACGTCGCGGCAAAAGAAGCTGGCGAGGCGCTGCCCTGCAGTATGCCGCAGCTGCCCTATCCGGCGTGCGGTGGGGGTATCGCCGGAGTACGACTTGTAAGCGGAGTAAGCATAATCGGCTTGCATGCAGCAGTCGGAGTCTCCAAACTTTGGCGCTCGCAAGTACAGGCCGTGGCTGACATCGCCACACAAGAGCAGGCTCGAGGAAATCGAGTAGTCATAACTGGTGACTGGAACGAGACCGAGGAAACCATCATGAAACAAGCTTCGTTTGCAAAGCTTGGTCTTGTGTCTGTAAATAAAGAAAAAGTCCCCACCTGCCCTATCTCTTTGCCCCGCTTCTTGCAAAAATCAGTCGACCATATATTTGTCCCTGCCGACTGGAGTATAAAAAATTTCAAGGCCACACCCTTCGGCTCGGATCACCTAGCACTTTTAGCAGAAGCCGACATGGGCATTTACAGCTCGGCACAATTGCATTAAGCTCATGGCAGTTTGGCTCATGAAGGAGGCCGTCATGGCATCTAAACAGTCGCTTCGTGAATTCCTGCAAGACAAAGGCAACCGCACCGATATCACCAAGTGTGTGCTGGCTTTTCTCGCATCAGTAGCAAGTTGTGCTTACCTTCACTATGGCGGCGGGGCGCACGTTGGGTCGTTCAGTGTCCCAGATGGGGCCGTCGTCGTGGTATGCTTAGCCAGCACGATCTATTGGACAGGACCCTTTATAATAATTTGGGTATCGCGCCTGCCGCTCCCATACAGATAAAGCGGGCAGTCCACAATACGACAGGGTAATTCCCGGCCCAAAAGGCCGGGGATTTGTATTTACTAGGCCTATTCGACTCGGACTACTTGGCGCTTTTAGTGGAGGTTACACCGCGCTCGTAAAGTATTTTATAAGTTCAGACTCGATATGATAGTGGTGCAGCTGCTTTTGCAGGCGGTTGGCCACCTGTATGTCGGTTGGATGGAAGCCAGGACGGAACAGCTTGAGCCAATCTTTAAACATCTCGCGGTATATGCCACCTTTGCCCAAGAGGAGCGGCAAGCCGCTTGCCCATGCTTTGCGGTTCCACAAAAGCTCTTCGTGACGCAAAAAGCTTATAAAACACACATGGTGTCCATACAAAAAGAACATCGTTCCTACAAGTGCGCTGCATATTCTGCGCACATACCCTCCGCCCATAGCCACGTAAATATCAAATACCGTTGAGCGATGGTCCAGTTCCTCAAGCGCATGCCAGGTCCACACTCTATCCATGCGCTCGTCCACCTCTTTGCCCTCAAACATTCCCGTATCAAGGATGTGTCTCGCACCAGTAGCGGTAAAATGCTCGATGGTCGCGCAGATGGCAAGCCTTGTTTTAAGAGAGAAGATTTTGCTGCTCGCAAGCGCCGTGATGCGCCTAGAGGCCTGTAAGTGCTGCTCCACAGGGAGCCCGGTTGTTTTTAAATATTTGTTAAAAGCATCATGTACCCGCGCGTGCGCACTTTCCTCGTGGATTATATTTTCTATTTCTTTCTCTAAATGCGGTAGCTTTTGCTTTGCTGCGACCTCCTCAACCGTACGCACCACCATACGCTCGGCCTCGGGTATGGCGATCGAACCTGCGCTAAAAAACAGGGTCAAAAAGGCGTTATGGTTGTACCAAGACTCGGGCAGCGGCACCCCGTGCGTCTCTAGGTATTGCGCATGGCGTCGCTCGCGCTCGTTTACTACTGGCTCCATGGTTAGTACTTTACCATCCGCCTATAGCGAGGCGTCAAACATCATTTTAAACATAAGGTTGGGGACAGCGTCGGGCATGTGCTGGAGCGCAAAGTTGTTTACTTTTTCTCGCAGTGGAGTATTGACCATGCCAAGCGCCTCTATGGTGTTACAAAAAGGTGCTGCTTGCCTCATCCTGCGGTCACGGCGCGCGGCAAAGTTCGCCAATGCATCGGGCAATGGGTGGAGGTTAACCTCTTGGGATAATACAAGGGCGTCTTCAAGGGCAAAGGATGTCCCAGCCCCGGTTAAGGGCGTCATCGCATGTTTCGCGTCTCCAACAACCACCACCCGGCCGCGATGCCACTCGCGCAGCTTAGGGTATTGCATTTTGCCATAGATCATCGAATCAAAATTCTCTATAGAGTGGGCTATCTTCTCTATTTTATCTCGGAGGGTAGGAAATCTCTCCAACACTTCTTCAGGGGTTGCGGGCTTCTTGGGCCATGCGGGGTCACTAGATTTGTATAGCAAACCAACCGCCTGCTTATCCCGATATGGAAGACTCAAAATAGACTCGCCTGCCGTGCACAGTATGTAATACCCGGGAAAATGGGGCGAGCTCGGCGATATCCAGGCACCTAATCCGTTCCAGCCGTAATCGTGCAAAACATGAGCACCAAATGTCAGTTCCCGCACTTTGGAGTGTACGCCGTCAGCTCCAACAACTAAGTCGAAGGTGTCTTTGGTCCCATCACTAAACGAAACCTCCACCGACGACTCCAATTGGAGTATAGACATAATGGTTGTATTAAACCGCACCAACGGGCCCTCGAGCAGGTCAGTAAGCGCACGATGTAGTGCATCGCGCTCAAACGTGTGAGTGGTCATGTCGGGCCTGTCAAACGGGATTTGGAAAAGTGTTTCCCCTTGTGCAGAAAGTCCCGCGCCTGCGTGTACGGGAAACGCGGATGCTTTAAACTCTTTGCTAAGAGGCAGATCGTCCAATATCTTAAGGCCGTTTGTCCATATCCCTACAGCCAGTCCTATTGTGCGCCAATGCGAAGCTTTTTCTACGATAGTAACTGCATGATCTTTCTGTAAAAAATAAGCCAGCGCAACTCCGGCAATGCCGCCCCCGCTTATAAGCACTCGCATGTCTACATGCTACCGCTTTTGCGCAGGTAGTCCATGATACTCTTCTGGCATGGGATATCTGCAAGGCATCGCGAGGAACTTCATCGATCATGTAGAGCGGATCCTTATGGCCAAGTCGTCATCCTTGGGCTGGCTGCGTAATCTTGTGCTCAAATGGTTCCCCGAATACATTATCTTGCCTGTCCATGCATATTTAAAAACGCCTCTCTGAGGCAAGGGCTTATACTAAAAGTGTATGTCCCTGCGCCATATACACATCCGCAAGCGCAAAAGCCGGGGCCTCGAGCCCTACCCTGCCAAGAGTTTTTGGCTCCGGGCACTCGATCGCGTCGTTTTGTTGGCCGGAGTTGTAGGGCCCATTGCAACCATCCCGCAGATAATAAATATCTACAGCACGCACTCGGCCGGCAACGTCTCGGCGCTTACTTTTGGCGTGTACGCATTCTTTAATATATTTTGGATACTCTACGGGCTCGCGCATAAAGAGTTTCCAATCGTCTTGACCTTTTGCCTGTGGCTGGTGGTCAACACCATAGTCGCGCTCGGTGCGCTCACGTACGGCGGGTGATGTAGAGTACTCGTATGGGCCTGCCGATACTCGACCCGATTTTGACCCTTCATAACGCTTTTGGGCCGGCTAAAAAACCGAGCATCCTGAGTAGGAGCATTGTCCGCTGGGATGACAACCCCATTATATGGATTGTTTTTCTTGGCCTTGGCATGTCGGTCGAAGGGGCCCGGATGTTTAACCTCCTACCGCGCGAAGGCACATCGTGGGTGTATATATTCCCCGAGGCGCTGGTCAATCCCGACCCGCACAAAGCATTAGAGATACACACCTCAAATACAGAGCGCATCCTGGCCGACCTAGAGCACATACCAACAGGCGCCGAAGTATCGATACTCTCTATAAGCTCCGGCAACGCATTTGGTTTTTACATCGCCAACCACTACTCCGCCAAGCATTTTATATCGGTCGTTACGGGTGCCGGGCTGGGCAGCGAGATGTTTTGGAGTCTCGCCTGTTTGCCTGTAGCGCGGCAGGCCCGTCGCCTTGGATACCGCTCCGGCGCGCAGTATGACAAGGTGTTGCATGGACGCCTACCCATCGACAACACCGAATACTTACCTAAAGAATCTAGATTTTATTTGGGGCTCGCGGACGCACAGATTCCTTTTTGGTTTGGCATCAAAATCTACCGACGAGCAAAACAACATAATCCCAGTGCCAAATTTTCTTTATTCATGCTGGGCCATGTTGCCGTACTGTACATGGTCGGGCAGTTTTTGCGCACCGGTATCGAGCCAACGATATATGGAGCAGGCTCATCATGGGCACGTGCCCAGCGTTGGCTTGCCTATACTGCCGTGCGCGTCCCCTTTCGCGACGCACCTATGCTTATAGGTGGACTTATACTAGGATTCGACCGGCTCAATCGTTTGCTCCAAAAACTCCATGGCGTCAGGTAAAATAGCATTTATAGCATCGGGCGGGGGCATGTCATGTGCTTATAGCGCGGGCGCGGCATCGGCTTTGCAAGACAGCGGCATACGGCCTAATATTTTTATCGGGTCTTCGGGGAGCGCAGGGACGGTCAGTTACTTTGCCTGCGGCGAGGCAGACCGCGCTACCAAGCTTTGGCAAGAGGAGGTAACAAACCCACGAGTCCTGCAAAAGCATCCCCTGCGGCTTGATGTCGATTTTGTCATAGACTCTATGAGGGACCGCTTTCCTTTTGACGAACAGAGGCTGCGCGACGCCAACACAGAGCTCTATCTGGCCACAACAGAGCGTGCAAGCATCCGTAGTCGCTACGTTAGTAACCACGAGCCGCTTAACTGGTACGATGTCATGCGCGCCTCTATGGCAACACCGTTCGTGTATGGGCGCACTGTACAGCTCGATGGCAAACTCTACCACGATGGGGATATTGCTACCTCGCTCGATGACTCTATATCCTTGGCACAAAGCCTAGGCGCTTCGCTCATATATGTCTGCGACACCCGGTCCAAAGACTCTTTGTGGCAAAACGCCAAAGAGCTGGGCCTGGCGTCTCTCATTACATTTGATTTCATCAGGACGCTTGTCGGGGAGTACAGGAAACACAAAGTCCTAAAAGACAAAATCACCGCTAAGGTTATTTGGATAAAACCCTTAAGAAAGCTCCCTACTAGCATAATCAACAACAACCCTGCTGCAATCAAAGAGGCCATCGACACTGGCTATGCCGATACCAAAAAGTTGTTAGGATAATTTCTCGACAAATCTTTTCCCAAACGAGTTCCAGGGGAGCTTAAGGCTCGCCTCGGGGAATTGGTTTAACACCCACTGTGCATACGTGTTGCTGTTGGGGCCGGTATACGCGTAGCGGTAGCAGTTTAGGTAAGTCTTTGGTGAGTGCTCTATAGCCTCGATCATGCGTGCGGCCAGCGAGCTTTCGTCGCCTTCTACTATGCCGACAAGGCGGCTCGACCAGGTCCATCTGCCGTATCCTAAGGAGCGCAAAACGGGCAGCCCCTCCCACAACGGCAAGGCGTTTACGCACAAATGGCCGGAGGGACTTTCTTGTCCGCCCATGTCGGTCGTCGCCGATACCTCGAAGCGCGACACCGCACCCTTTTTATTGACGACGAACCACGGATGCCGCGCAAATGACAGCGGCATGCTTGGCGGACAAGTTAGTAAAAATACTTGGTACCGGTCGTTTTTTAGCAGCGTATTAAAATCCATTTACTTAATATCCCGGTCGTAGTCGACGCCCGAGATAGTATACGACTTTCGGCGATAAAACCACTTGGTGGCCTTGTCAGCCCCATACCCTATCGCGGCCAAGATAATAAAGTAGCCCACGCCAAACATCGTAAAGCTGGGCACCGCAGAGGTAGTAAACAGCCCAATGAGCGTCGCGCCCACACCCATCGATGTCACCACGGTTAAACTGCGCACCGAGTTTTGCGTGGCCTGCGCTTGCAAACTGCCAAACAGGTCAAGCGATGATGTAACGTAGTTTTTGGTCATTTGCCAAATGCGCTGCATGTAGTCGAGCGTGTCGCTTAGGGTCTCGTAGCGGTACTCGATAACCTCTAAAAAATCTTTTAGCTCTTTGTCGTTTTTAGCAATGC
>DASYIO010000021.1:0-3987 GCA_035997465.1 Minisyncoccota bacterium
CGCTTTAATACAAATTAAAGATATCCCCAGCGGCAGGGGAGCGGGACTATAAACCGGAGAAAAAGGCTTCATACTAGGTGCACGCGGGCTGGTCGAGCCGCATCATATATTTCTCTACATCCTTCGTATGAAATTGTTACATATCGTGGCGGTTATCTTGGTCGCAATAGGCGGCATCAACTGGGGTCTTATCGGTTTGGCCGGCCTTATGGGCATGGACCCGATGAGCTGGAACGTCGTCCACGCGCTCTTGGGCTCGTCTATGCAGCTTGAGTGGGGCATCTACCTGTTGGTAGGCGTATCCGCTATCTGGACAGTGGTCACGCACCGCGCAGACTGCAAGCAGTGCCGCTAATCCTCTCGGCCTTTTAGCTTCGGCTAAAGGGCATACGCAAAAACTGCAGGGCCAAAAGCCCGGCGGTTTTTGTTTTAATAAGGCCAAAATGGTATGATGAGCACAATATGGCAAAAGGAATAGAAGTTAAGGACCTGCGCAAAACATACGCGGGCGGTACAGAGGCGCTTAAAGGCGTCACGCTGAGCGTAGAGGAAGGGGACTTTTTTGCCCTGCTTGGCCCCAACGGGGCGGGCAAGAGCACCCTTATCAGCATCCTGACAAGCCTCGTCAACAAAACATCGGGCGAGGCCAAAGTGTTTGGCGCATCGATAGACACGGACAAAAGCCTTGCTAAAACCTACATCGGGGTCGTGCCGCAGGAGTTTAACTTTGACATCTTTGGCAACCCGCTAAACATTGTGGCGACCCAGGCCGGCTACTACGGCATCCCGCGCCCAGAGGCGATTGCGCGTACCGAAGAGCTCCTTAAAGAGCTCGGGTTGTGGGACAAGCGCAATGAGCCGGCCCAAGGGCTCTCGGGCGGCATGAAGCGCCGGCTGATGATAGCCCGCGGCCTGGTACACGCGCCCAAGCTCCTAATACTGGATGAGCCCACAGCGGGCGTTGATGTTGAGATGCGCCGCAGCATGTGGGAGTTTTTGCGCAAGCTAAACGCCCAGGGCACGACCATTGTGCTTACAACCCACTACTTAGAAGAGGCCGAGGACCTGTGCCGCAACATCGCCATCATCAACAAGGGCGAGATAGTCGTTAATGAGTCTATGGAGGGCCTGCTTAACCGCCACGGCAAAGAAAAGCTCGAGAATGTGTATATCGATATCATTAACGGTGAGAAAGCAAAATAATATGACCTCTATACAACTCTGGAACGCCTTCTACACCATGATGCGCAACGACATTGTGCGTATTTTGCGTATATGGTCGCAAACACTTTTGCCTCCGGTTGTTACTACCGCCTTGTACTTTGTCGTCTTTGGCACCTTTATCGGTTCGCAGTTGGCCCCCATACACGGCTATAAGTACATCCAGTTTATTGTGCCGGGCCTCATTATGATGTCGGTTATTACGAGTGCTTACTCGCAGGTAGTCTCGACATTTTTCTTTGCCAAATGGACAAAAGTTTTAAACGAGATGATAGTGTCGCCCATGCCCGACTGGCTTATCATTGCCAGCTACATTACCGGGGGAGTGCTGCGCGGACTCCTTGTCGCCATACTTGTGCTTGGTGTGTCGCTCTTCTTTACCCACTTGGTTGTCTACAACGTTGTTGTGCTTGTCGTTGCCATCGTACTTACCTCGATCATATTCTCGCTTGCGGGGCTTATTAACGGCGTGTTTGCCAACGGCTTTGACAGCGTCTCTATCGTGCCGACGTTCGTGCTGACACCGCTTACATACTTGGGCGGCATCTTTTACTCGATACAGCAGTTTAGCCCGTTTTGGCAAAAGGTCGCGATGCTCAACCCGATACTCTACATGGTCAACGCCTTTAGGTATGGTTTTTTAGGCATTACCGATATTAACCTTGTGACCTGTTTTGGAGTCCTTATAGGCGTCATGGTCGTATTTATGGCCGTCTTGGCATACCTCTTCCGCAACGGCGTGGGCTTTAAAAATTAAATAGCCGCACTAGCCACGGCGGGCCGAGCGCTTTTCGGGGTTTTTAAACTCCTCGATAGCCAGGGCCTTAAGCTCGATAGGGTAGGCGGCTCGGCGCTTACCCAAGGCCTTTTTGGGCCCAACAGGGTAGTGATTAACGGTGTTAAGCCAGGTAGCCATCCAATCTAGATCTTGGTCAGTGGTGAGCCACTTAGTAAGTGCAAATTTTTTTATGCTCACCGGGCCCGAGTAGTCGACCAGCGACTTTTTGCCGGTCCACAGGTAGTACTCGTGGAAGTACGATGCCGCCAACTCGCGCGACGATTTGTAAATCGGATCGCGCCAGCGCAGCACGCTGTGGTTGGTCTTGCTTATCGCACCCCATAAGCCGTTTTGTTTAAAAGGAGCAATGACATGGTCTTCGTCTTTGGGCACGGTACGAAAGTCCATTATTAAAGGCTCGCGACCATGATAAGCAAGCGCTGCAGCGGCAAACAAAGCGCCCTCCATGCATTGAGCCTTTTTCTTTTTTAATACCTCGCGTGGGCTATAAATGCCCTCCTCGCCCGCCACCTCAAAATTAATGGGCAACTTATCCAAGTAAGCCTGTATCTTTTGCGGCGTATTAAGTTTGGCAAAAACCTTGCGCTCAGCCGGCGTCAGCAATGCTTTAAGTTGATCGTTGTATCTCACCTACCCAGCATACCAAAGCGGGGGAGTGGCCTCCTTTATAAAAACCAAGCCCCGACAGTTGTCGGGGTTTTCTTATGTGGCGAGTGCCACGATATTTCGTTCTCGCTAGCTCAAGAACATCTAGTGTCGAGACATATTTTGATTCTCTAACTTAGCAATCTCACGCAGGGTCTCATCATAATCCGGGGTGCCCGGGAGCTGCAAGTGCAGCCTTAACTGCAGATGCATCCTTCTTTGTATAGTCAGTCTTTCGGGCGACCCATGCTCGAGTCCGAGCATGTCCAAGATTGCCTCAATCTTGTCCATCTTGATCTCCTGGTCAGATACACAAAGTACTTACGTATTTTAAATACCATATAATCTGAGATTTTGTCAATTCCAAGTAACAAGGTCCCCTACCCAAATCCACAATTTCGGGGGAGGGGTTTAGAGACAGATTTTTATAGAAAAAGTTAAGAGAGAAGTAGCAAAAGTTTTTAGAAATATTTTGAGATACAAAAGGAGGGTAGGGAGGGTGAAACTTTAAGCCCACAGACCCATGGGCGAGTGCCATCTTTGCTATACAGTATACGTCGCACAATATATCTTTTGCGACCTATATATAGGCTCTCTATAGAGGGGGCTTTAGTATTTCTTTAGCCTAATGCTAGACTATCTCCAATGCCCCAAGAGAACCCCGTAGCCATAAACAATTACATCCAATGGCTCAATATGACCTATCCTCCAGGCCCATGGGTTCAAATACATGGGTGGAGCGCGATTACAAATGTGACATATGGACAGGGCGGCGCCGTGACTTTCAATCCAACAGTGGGATTCCCTGTAAAGGGCTTTATAAACATGGGCTCAGGCGAAGTTAAAATTGTGGACGCTCGTCGCTTTCATTTATAAAAATGCCTCCTACTCAACACACACCCGCACCTGGTTCCGGCGCGACCTCAGCGCCGACACAAGAACTCGCCCAAAGCGGAGGCAAAAAACTAAGCTTGGGGCAAATAGCCTCTTTAGAAAGTATTGTAATTGGAGTGTTGATTGTAGTAGGCCTGGCTTTTATATTATTTTTAATGCAATCCTTTACGGCCAGCCAGATGTCATACGAAGAACTGAAGACCCGGATAAATCAAGAAGACACCCAGATTCAACTCCTTACCAACGAAATAAAAGACCTGAAGGATTTTATGCGGAATTGTAATGCGTGGAGGACCTCTGCCTGCTAAAATCTCGGCAAAAAGAGGGAGCACTCCCCCGCCGCTTTTTAAACCAAATCTCGGCCAAACGAATTACAACACAAAGGCCGCCCAAGTTTCCTTGGGCGGCCTTTTGCATCAACCCGCATT
>DASYIO010000022.1:0-3056 GCA_035997465.1 Minisyncoccota bacterium
AAGGCCAGGTCATCCGCGCGCGCCTGGACATGAACGTGGGCGCAACCGAGTTTGAGCAGGTCAAAGAGGTCGTCGACGAGACAACTGTGCGCATGGAGGACGACGAGTCTGAGGAAGAGGTAAGGCTCGACGCCGAGGGCAACCCCTTGCCGCCGTTGCCGTACTACAATCCCGAGCAGCACATCCTTTTAAGTGACGCCAAGTTTATAAAGCGCGACGCCAAGGTCGGCGACGAGCTCGTATTTCCTCTGGAGGCCAAAGACGACTACGGCCGCATTGCCGCACAAACCGCCAAGCAAGTTATTATCCAAAAAATACGCGAGGCCGAAAAAGTATCCGTTGTCGCCGAGTACGGCGCGCGCCAAGGCGACATAGTCTCGGGCACCGTACAGCGCATGGAGCGCGGCAACCTCTACATCGACCTGGGCCGCGCGACCGGCATTTTGCCCTACGACGAGCAGATCCCGGGCGAGAGGTACCGCCAAGGCGAGCGCATCCGCGCACTCCTCTACCAAGTAGAGGAGTCGCCTCGCGGCATCTACTTGCGCATGTCGCGCGCGCATCCGGACTTTTTAAAGAAGCTCTTCGAGCTCGAGGTCCCCGAGGTTGCACACGGCACCGTCATATTTAAAGCTATCGCGCGCGAAGCAGGCTCCCGCTCTAAAGTGGCCGTTGCCTCGACCGATCCGCACGTCGACCCGGTTGGCTCGCTTGTCGGCCAGCGCGGTGTACGCGTCTCGACTGTCACAAGCGAGCTCGGCGGCGAGAAAATAGACATCATCGAATGGAACGAGGACACCAAAGCCTTTATCGAAGAGGCCCTCTCGCCTGCACGCATACTCGAGGTCAGCCTCGACGACGAGCAGCACCAGGCAATAGTTAAGGTTGCCGACGACCAGCAGTCTTTGGCCATCGGCCGCGGCGGACAAAACGTACGCTTGGCGGCCAAGCTCACTGGCTGGCGCCTGGATATACAGTCCATTGGCGGCAAACCGGCCGACGCAGTTGCTGGCAAAGACGCCCCCAACCCTGCCGACATCGCACCTCCGCCCATCGAGGCCGAGTAAATTACTTGAGATAAAATAAACCTATGAACCCTTTTCGAGATATAGCGCCCGGCGACAATATTCCCGAGGACATCAACGTCTACATCGAAACGCCACAAGGTAGCAGCAACAAGTATGAGCTCAACAAAGAGACCGGCATGATACAGCTTGACCGTGCTAACTACTCGGGCATCCCATTCCCTTTCAACTACGGATTCGTGCCGCAGACACTTTGGCATGACGGCGATGCGCTCGACGTGGTGCTCCTTACTTCCTTCCCTATCCCGGCGGGGATTTTGGTGCCGGCGCGCCCTATTGGTTTTATGGAAATGCAAGACACTGGCGAAGGCGACGCAAAAATAATTGCCGTACCGCTTGAGGACCGCCGTTGGGACGACATGAAAGACATAAGCGACGTTAACCGCCACATGGTCAAAGAAATCAAGCAGTTTTTTGAGACCTACAAAGCTCTTAAGAGCAAACCGGCCGAAGTAGTCGTAGGAGAGTTTAAAAACCGCGAGGCTGCGCTAAGCGCCATTAAAGAAGGCTGCGAACTCTACAAAAAGTCCGACAAATAAGCTTTGCAAGCGCCGCTGTAAGGCTCTCCCCACCCCGCCGTCATAACCGGCGGGTTTGGCATATACTTTATATACAGAGCTACCAGCTAATCTAGCTACTCATCATGAAACAACTTATTGCAGCATTAGTATCACTTGTGCTCCTTACCCCGGCGTTTGCTTTGGCCGATCAGGGCCCAAGCACAGCAAACCTTAGGGCCGGCATCCACGCACAGGTAGACATCAATGGCACCAAAGCCGAGGTACACGGCGGCGCCGAGGCGTCGACTACCAACCGCGGGCCGGGCTCTATGCCTAAACTTGGCGCCGAGATACGCAAAGTTGCCTCGAGCACGCGCGACGTTATTAAAAAGAAACTCGACAACCTCCGCGATCTTATCGAGCAGCACCGCGAAACTATGAAAGAGCGCGGCGACAACGCTAAAGAAAAAGCAAAAGAGCGCTTTGGCGACAAAGTCGAGCAGTTGGTTGGCCATGTGTCCGACCGCCTTGCCTCGACATCGGCCCAACTAAACAATATCTCCACGCGCATAAGCGCGCGCATCGACACGCTCGAGTCAGCGGGCACCGACATGAGCGCACCGGCCGACTTGTTGGCAACCGCACAGACCGACCTTTCGGCCGCTAACGACAAAATCGCCGCGGTCAACGTAGAGCTCGAGGCGGCTATGGGCACCTCAACGCCCAAGGCCGATATCCCCGCAGTGCGCGCCGCCGTCAAAGCCGCCGAGGACGCACTTATGCTTGTTAAAGATGACCTGGGCAAAACGCTGCGCTCGATAAAAGCGCAGACCGAGGCCACAACAACCGTGTCTCATTAATTACAAGCTAATACACATCTATATGGATACGCAGCAGAGCCCAACCCCAAGTCCCTTCCCGGCACAGCCCTCGCCCCGCTCGGGCAACATCGGCCCCCTGGTCGCAGCTGTTGTCATAGTTGTGCTTTTGGCGGCTGGCGGATTTTACTTCCTTTACCATCAAGAAAATAACGCCGCGACAGAGGCCTCACCCCAAGGTCAGCAGACCGCGCAAGGCGACACATCGACGCAGTCTATACAGACAGACCTTAACGCAACGCAGACAAGCGGCGGCCAGCAGGACGTCGATAACTTAAACAGCGCTTTGTAAATTTAAACTTTTCTGATACTATCGCCCGAATGGAAACATCCGGGCGATTTTCAGACATAGCGAAGCAATTCGCGCTTACATCTCTGCCAGGCTCCGAGGTCGAGCTTGCGGGCGATGTGCCCTTTGCGACAATCGAGCCGTACAAGGCCCATGCGCTCGCACACCTGGCCGAGCACCTTAACCTGCCGGGCTTCCGCCCCGGTAAGGTGCCCGCCGACATGGCGCTTAAACATGTCGGCGAGATAGCCGTTTTAGAGGAGGCGGTCGAGCTGTTTGTTAAAGACTTTTATATCGAGCTTAT
>DASYIO010000023.1:0-18682 GCA_035997465.1 Minisyncoccota bacterium
AGTCGAAGTTAAAAACATCAACTCTTTTAGGAGTGTGGAGCGGGCTATCGCCTACGAGATAGAGCGGCAGGCCAAGCTGCTTGATTCGGGCGGCAAAGTCGAGCAAGAGACCCTGGGTTGGGACGAGACCAAGCAGGCAACTTATGTCCAGCGCAAAAAAGAGTCTAGCCATGATTATCGCTACTTTCCGGACCCGGACCTGCCTAAATTAAAGCTGTCGCAGATACCGGAGTTTAGCGCGGACGCATTAAATAAAGAACTGCCCGAGCTGCCGTGGCAGGCGCGCGAGCGCTTGGCGCAACTTGGATTTTTACAAAAGCAGGACATCGACCAGTTGGTCGGGGATTTTGAGTTGGCCAATTTGTATAGCGCCGCAGAGAAGATGCTCGTTAAGCCCGAGCTTGTTAAGATCGCGGCCAACTTTATACTCAACGACATTGCAGGACAAAAAAAGAAAGACCCGGCCTGGGCCTTACCGAGCGCACAGTATTTAAGCGAGGTTGTGACAAAGTACGCCGCAGGCGAGCTTGCTTCGCCGCAAGCCAAAGCCTCGATACTAACCGGTGTGTTGACCTCGGCCTCTGACAACAGTCTGCTGCCCGCCATCGCGCAAAAAATAGTAGATGCTAACCCAAGCGTGGCTGCCGACTTTAAAGCTGGCAAAGAGGCTGCCCTGCAATTTCTTATAGGCCAGGGTATGAAAGAGAGCAAAGGCTCGGCAAACCCTGCCGCGCTTAAGGCCGCCTTTACAAAGCTTTTATCCCAGTAGGGGACTAGCTCAGCCGATTTATCGTCAGCCCGCTTTGCCGAGATGCAGAGTGGGTGTATTATTTAGCCATGGACGAACTCGATATCTCGGGCAAACGCTATATATCGACGCGGCGCGCTGCCCGCGAACATGGCTATCATAGCGACTATATGGGCCAGCTTATCCGCTCGGGTAAAGTGGCGGGCCAAAAAGTTGGCCGTGCCTGGTATATAGAAGAAGAGTCTTTGTCGGCTTATTTGGGTAAGGAAGTAAAAAAAGCCACAGAGCCGGCTGTAGCTGCTGTCGTCGAAGGTGAGGTAGCCCAAGAGGATACCCAGCCTGTTGTAGAAAAAGTACAGGAGGTTATCGTACAACAGGAAGTGTATCAACCCGAAGCAGGGCCAGAAAAAGAAATAGCCGAAGAGCCAGTTAAAGTAACAAAAACAGAGCAGATATACGAAGAGCCTGCCGCACAAGTAATTATAAGAAAAGAGCCCGAAATACTTTTGCAGCCACAAATACAAGAAGAAGTATTGCAGGAGGAGTCTTTTGTAGAGGAGAAATCAACACGCATACCTATACACACGCCGGCTATCCATAACGAACTCCCGCAGAATGTAGGCGGCCTGCGCTATGCACCCGACGACTCTCCGTCGTTGCCGGTTATTACACGTATGCCGCAGGCGCACGCACAAGTACCTGTAGCACATGCGCCGCGAGTATCAGGGAGCCGATTTCCTTTTGTAAGCCTTGGGGTAGTGGGGGTCTTGGCTGTTGCGGTCGCGCTCTTTGCGTCAAACTTTGTGTCGGCAACCATTGTCTCTGAGCCGGGGAAAGGGGCAAATGTTTCGTACGCTATCCACTGGTAAGCATTCGGAATCATTTAAATTACTTGTCAAAGAGTAGATTTTTAAACAAAAAGAACAATGTCGGCCGCCATTAGGGCGGTATTTTTTGTACCAGGCGTTGTCTAAAGATGTCCTTATATATGAGCTCTTATAGCCGAGATATCGGATACCCTATAGCGAAAAAACTAAATAAACAAATACGTACTCGGTTAGTCGATGGTTTGTAAGCGCAAAGTGAGATTTGTAATTTAAATCAGTTTTTGAGATTTTTTTCGAAATATTTTCTTTTTGGCCTCACAAAATGCCCTTAGAGGCCTGTATGTGGCAGTTTGCCTCGCTTACTATCCACATAAAATTCTTCATCTTTTCGACAGGAAAAGCTGTTTTCGCCCTTAAGATAATTTGTAACAGGGCAACGAACTTTCTGCGTAAACAAAAGACTTTTCGGACACAATGACCACCGGCAAAAAACTTTTTTCACCTTCTGGGACAACCATGCTAAGCGCCCGCAAAGCGGCGAGGATTTTAGATTGCGCGCCTGACTACGTAAGCCGCCTGTGCCGCGAGGGCAAGCTCGAGGGCACCAGGCACCAGGGCCAATGGTATATCGACCGGGCTTCGCTGCAGCGCTTTGAGGCAGAGCGCGACATTGCCAAGGCACAGCGGGCCGAGACGTTGGCCCACGAGCGCCGTCAGGAAACTCAGGCATATGTTTATGCCAACAAAACAGCCGCAGGAAAAGTGGCAGAAAGCTTTAAGCGCCGCATGCCGACGTTTGCCCTGGGCAAGCACACGGCTGTTGCCCTTTTGATAAGTCTGATGATCGGCGGCGCAGCCCTTGCTTCGAGTGCAACTATGTCGGGCATGCAGACGCCCCCCGAGCTTGCCGCTGCACTGGCGCGTGTGCAGTCGCCGTTTTTTGCACCGACGTTTGCGTCTTTGGGCGAGTTGTTCCACGACATCGCGCTTTTGTTTGCGCCCAAGCAAAGCGGCATAGCAATTTTTGTACCGACCACTAACGCTGACGAAAAAGGCAGCACATCCACACAGCCCGCACAAACAAAACCTGCGACTAACACTAGTACGTCTGCTCCGGTACAAAACACCATCGTCAACAACACATACCCGGTGGTCGAGCACACGATTGTCGAAACTCGCGTCGAAAGCGGTGTTACCCGCGAGTATCTTGATGCCCAGATAGCGCGCATCCAAGACAGTCTGTCTGGCCGCAGCACAGGCTCGTCGGTTAACTTTTCTGACCTGGTGGCCTCGGACATCCCCGACCTTTCCGGCACGTACTTGCCGCTTGCAGGCGGTACGCTGTCGGGCTCGCTGATACTTACTTTTGCATCGACAAGCGCAACATCAACACTTGCAGGGCTTGCGCTTGCGGGCCTTGATTGCAACGCGTTTAACAACGGCGGCAAACTTACGACCGACTCTAGCGGCAACGTTGTATGCGACAACGACATTGCAGGCTCGGGCTCCGGCTCTCCGGGCGGTACCAACACGCAGGTGCAGTTTAACGATGGTGGCGATTTTGGCGGCGATGCCGGGTTTACTTACAACAAGGCGGCGGACCGCATCACTGTTGTGTATGCCTCGACAACCGCTGTTACGTCGTCATATGCCTCGACTACCAACCTAGTAGCGGGTACGGCGGCTATTGCGAGCCTTACGGCGCAGAGCCTGTCGGTGGGTAACTTGTCGGGTCTTGCTCTTTTCCAAAACGGTTTGGTATCGAGCATCGCTACATCGTCTTTGGGGCTTGTCACCACCGACGTGGCCGAGGGCTCTAACCTGTACTACACGCCCGGGCGCGTCAACAGCCTTATTGATGCCTCGAGCACAATTGCGCGCACGTCGACGGGCCCCTCGTACGGCCAGGTACTTGTAGGCAACAGCGCAGGCGGCTACGACCTGCTAGCAACGACAAGCCTTGGGATACAAAGCGCCACGTGGGGCAACATAACCGGTACGCTGTCGAGTCAGACCGATCTGCAGAATGCTCTTAACGCCAAACTAAACACATCGGCTTTTGGCGCGCAGTTTTATGGCCTGTTTGCGGCGACCACCACCGACGCCCTGGCGCAGGGCGGCACAAACAAGTACTACAACGACTCGCTTGTTGCGACGTACCTTGGTGGACTTGATAAGGGATTCTTTTTCTCTACTACTTCGGCAAACTATCTACTCTTGACTAAAAACTATGCAACCTTTACATACCCGTTCCCATCTAACGCAACCACCACATCATTAGCGTTTAACGGTGGGCTGACAGCCGCAAGCGCGGTCATAACGAACGCCACCACAACCAACCTGTCGACTACGCTTGCATCGACCACAGCACTTGTCATTTCGGGGATTACTAACGGCAGCACGAAATGTTTGCAAATAAACTCATCGGGCACGGTAACTGGTACAGGGAGTGCCTGCGGCTCGGGGTCGGGGAGCGCTACCCAGATAGGCCCGGCCGGGCAGATACAAACCGGTACGACGATAACCATAGCTACCTCGACAAGCGGCACCGACTTTACCGTTACGGCCACTGGCGACACGATTACATTTAACTTGCCTATCGCCTCGGCCACCAACACCGGCAAGCTCAGCGCTACTGATTGGACGACGTTTAACAACAAAGTATCGAGCTCCTCTCTTTTGACGCTACTTTCGTCTGCGTACCCGTTTGCGCTTGCGGGCAATGCGACCTCGACCCTGACGCAATTTAACGGCGGGTTGACCGCCTATGCGTCAACAACCATCGGCAATGGTACGCAGGCGGGCGGGCTTAGCATAAACGGTGGTGCGACAACCACGGGCAACTTGGCGGTATTGGGCACCGGCACATCGACCTTTGCGGGCGACATCCGCATCGCCGGCAGCATCGTCCCGACAACAGCAAACACTTACAGCTTGGGCTCTATAACCAATACGTTTAAGGATGTATATATCGGCCCGGCATCGCTGTTTGTTAACGGCCAGGAAGTGCTCCATACCGACGGCAGCAACAACGTCGTTGTCTCCTCGAGCATCAACCAAAACCTGGTGCTCCAAACGACAGGTAGCGCCAACATCGAGCTAAATCCGTCGGGCACCGGCCAGCTGCTTGTTAAAAGCGGCATACTCCTGACTGGGGGTAAGAACTTTAATACCAGCGACAACAGTGCGGCGCTCTTCCCCAGCGGGATAGCGCCCGGGAGCCTGAGCATTACGGGCCACAGCATTGCGGCAAGCGACACCAACGGTAGCGTGTTTATTACGCCCAACGGCTCGGGCGGCACCTACATAACCCTCGGCAACGTAGGTATTGGCAACAGCAATCCTGCAGAGAAATTAAACGTGCAAGGCGCGGTTGCGGCGCAATACTTTACGTCGACTTCGACAACGGCATCGACCTTCCCATACGCGTCCTCGACAGTGCTCAGTGTCTCGGGCTCGCTGTACACGCCGGTCACCTCTGCGTTATTAAAAACCGACTCTGCTGGCAAATTAATTGCAGCCACACCCGGTACCGACTACCAGGCGGCAGGCGCCTATGCAACCTTTACATACCCGTTCCCGTCTAACGCAACGACAACGCAGATCGCATTTAACGGCGGGCTTACCGCTGCGGGCGCCACAACAACTGCGCTTGCGGTCACGGGCTCCTCGACTGTCTCTGCGATATTAAATGTCGGTGGGGCTATCAACGCTAACGGCGGAGTCGTCGGCAACCTCGTGGGCAACGTGACAGGTAACGTAACGGGCAACGTTTCGGGCAACGCAGGCACCGTTACCAACGGCGTGTATACCACAACCTTTAACGCGCTCTTTGACCCGCGCTTTATCACCGACCTTGCGGCTACCACATCAGTTGCAAGCATCATTACTCTCCCGAGCCTTTTGCTCCCGTACTCGCAACTTACTGGTACTCCTGCTATTGCGGGCTATCCGTTTGCTATAGCTGGCAACGCCACCTCGACACTGACCCAATTTAATGGCGGCCTGACCGCGTATGCATCGACAACCATCGGCTCGGGTACTCAAATTGGAGGACTCACTATTAGCGGTGGTGCTACGACCACCGGCAATGCGTATTTTGCAAGCCGCATCGGGGTAGGCACACAGCCCAGCAGCCGCGCTCTTGAGGTGTCGGGCACCGCGCGCGTCTCGAGCACGTTTACGCTCGGCTCGGTGGCATCGTGTACCGGCTCGCAGGCCTTGCAGACCAACGGCTCGGGTGACGTGGCCTGCGGCTCTATAAGTGTGTCAGGGGCATCGACCGGCGGCGGCTGGAGTACCGACAGCATTGGTAGCATCACTCTTGCGACATCGACCGACCGCGTAGCTATCGGCGCCACCACAACCCCGTATGCCAAACTTACGGTGTTGTCGGGTGATGTTGCCACCACGACCTTGGCGCTTTTGCCGGCAAGCGGCCAAACAGCCAACATCATCGATATTTATGACAGTGCTACGGGCGAGTTGGGCAGCGTGCTTACGGCGTCGGGCTACCTTGGCCTTGGCACTACTACGCCGGCAAACAGGCTTGCTGTGTCGGGGGGCGTGTCTGTAGGCTCGGACTTTAATTACCCGGCACCCACCAACGGCCTTATTGTGCAGGGCAACGTGGGCATTGGCAGTACTGACCCCAACGGTGACCTCTTGGGCGCGCAGACATCCGGCGTGCTTACCGTGCAAAACGCGTCGGGCAATACGCAGCAGGGCAAGCTCCAGCTTGCCAATCGCACCGACGGCGACGAGCAGACTGTGGGTGTGCTCGACTTTGTGGGCTCGTCGCAGACCGACGCCACTTCGCTCCAGGTCGCATCTATAGCGGCGCACTTGTCGGGCAGCACGGCTAACAACCGCGGCTCCTATATTGCCTTTTCGACCCGGCAAGACGGCGGCCCCAATGTCATTGGCGAGGTGGCGCGTATCGACTCGCTGGGCAACTTTGGGCTTGGTACCACAACGGCTTTTGCCAAACTGACCGTTGAGGGAGACATTTTTGCCGAGACAGACATTGCCGCTGCGGGTACCGTGTCGGCCTCGACCATATGCCTTGCGGGCGATTGCCGCAGCTCCTGGCCGGTGGCGGGGAGCACCTTTGCGTACCCCTTCCCATCCAACGCAACATCAACCTCGATAGCGTTTAACGGCGGGCTGACCGCATCGACCATTGTCGCGACAAACGCTACGACCACGAACCTCTTCTCCTCTATATATAGAGGCAACCAGCTTGCCGTGGGCGGCACCGCAACCACCAGCATAGACTCGGCCGGCAACTTGCTTGTGCAGGGCGGTACGAGTGCCGGGACATCGCTCGACGTCAACGGCACTGCAAACGCGCTCTACTACAACGTCGCGGGCTCGCAGTTTATCGACAACAACAAAGACGCCAACATCCACTCGGTGAGCATCAACGGCGGGCAGGCTGTCATCGACTCGGCTGGTGTCATCACATCAAACGCCACGGCGGCCAACACTCTCCCGTATGCGTCGTCTACTGCAATCACTGTCTCGGGCGCGCTTTATACCCCCATTGCTTCCTCGCTGCTCAAAACCGATGCAGCAGGCAAATTGGTTGCTGCCGTGTTGGGCACCGATTATCAAAACTTTGCCTACCTCTTCCCGTCCAACGCAACATCAACATCCATCGCGTTTAACGGCGGGTTGACTGCATCTACCATTACGACCAGCGGTAGCGTGGGCGTCGGTACCAACTCGCCTGGCTACGCGCTTGATGTCGCGGGCTTTATCAATACCGACGTTGCCAGTGGCTACAAGCAGGGCGGTAGCACCGTGCTCTTTGCCTCATCGACCACCTTTTCGCTGGCGGTGGGTGCGCCGGCGGCGGCGGCGTGGATGGCTGCGACCTCGAGCGTGCTCTACAACACCGCCATCGGCGTTGATGCGCTTAAAACGGCGCCGCTTAGCTCGCAGGGCGCCAATAATACCGCTATTGGCTACAACACACTTAGCCACATAACCATAGGCTCGGGCAACTTCGCACTCGGCGCCAACGCGCTTGCCAACGACACGACGGGCCAGGACAACTTTGCGCTGGGCGCCAGTGTGCTCTACAACAACAATGGCAGCTATAACATCGGCATCGGTGCCGGCTCGCTTGTTGAAAATACGACCGGCGACAGCAACGTCTCTGTGGGCCGCCTTGCTCTCCAGCACAACACCACGGGCAGCGCCAACGTATCCATCGGTGCCGTCGCACTTAACAACGCCACCTCTACAGTAGGCAACACGGCAATAGGTAACAACGCGGGTGCCGCCATATCGGGTGCTTTGGGCGCGGCGGGCAACTACAACACCTTGGTGGGCTACCAAGCGGGCTTTAACATCACGACCGGCGGCAACAACACGCTCTTGGGATACTTTGGCAATTCGGGCGGCATCACGACCGGCGGCGACAATATATTGATAGGCGACGACGTGCGCGCGGGGCTTACGCCGGCCGGCTCAAACCAGCTCAATATAGGCAACCTCTTGTTTGGCAGCGCGGTTGGCAGCGGTGCCACGCTCGCAACCGGCAACATCGGTGTTGGCACCAGCTCGCCGTTTGCCAAACTGTCGGTCGCGGGCGACATCTTTGCCAACGGCAATATTACTGGCAGCAATGTAGTAGCGACTGGCACGCTTGCAGTTGTGGGCCAGACGACGCTTTCGACAGCAAGCTCAACTGCTCTTACCGCCACCTCGCTTTACTCTACTAATGCCTCGACTACCAACCTCAATATATCGAGCATCAATAATGCGTTGCTCTCGACATCCAACGGCGGGGTAGTAGGCGCCACGACCATATCGAGCCCGCTTAGCTTCTCGGGTACGACACTGTCTATCTCGCAGGCCAACGGCTCGCAAAACGGCTACCTTTCGTCAACCGACTGGAACATCTTTAATAGCAAAATATCGAGCACCTCGCTTTCGTCGGCCAACGGCTTGCTAACGTATGACTCTTCTACCGGTATCTTTGTAGCCTCGACAAGCCCGACCTTTACGGCTGCAACCACCACATCGCTGGGCATCACCGGCATCGCATCTGCACTCCTTAAAACCACAGCGAGCGGCGGAGTAGTGGCCGCCGTGTTGGGCACTGACTACCAAAACTTCGCCTACCCGTTCCCCAACAATGCAACAACCACTGCGCTTGGCCTCTACGCCTCGACAACAATAGGCAACGGTAGTGCGGGCCTGACCGTGTCGGGCAACGCGACGACAACTGGTACAGCATACTTTGCAGGCAACGTCGGCATCGGCACTACCTCGCCCTACGCCAACCTCGCCGTGCATGCTAAGAATGGCTCGACCAATACGACCCTGTTTGCTATAGCCTCCTCGACTGCGAGCGCGACGACGACTTTGTTTGCGGTAGACAACGTGGGTACGGTCAATGCCTCGAATTACTACATTCCGAGCGCTCTCACGAGCGGGGCAGTCGGCATACTCAGCAACGCGGCCCTACAATTCAATACGGCGAATGAGTTTAACTTCCTTTTTGCTAGTACGAATCGTGTGCAAATCGGTTCTTCGTACGTCTCTGTCAATTCCGGCGGTTCGTATCGTTGGAGTAGTACATCTAACGGTAACGGTTCTGCCGATACGCAGATCTCACGTTTCTCCGCTGGTGTCCTCCAAATCGGCACTACCGCGGCAAATGCCAACGGGACTCTTGTCGCAAAAAGCTTGAGCGTCGGCTCAACAACGCCGTTTGGTGCGCTTGCAGTTTCGCTCAACGATCAAACCAACTACACGGGCAATAACGCGTTTATCATCGCCTCCTCGACCGCAAGCGCGACGACGACTTTGTTTAGCGTCAGCAATACAGGAACTCTGACGTTGGGCGGCAATAACAGCAACGGTCTGAGCGCGTACTATGCGTTTACGGTTCGTGACGGGTCGTCGAATTCGTACCTGACATTTGGAGAGAGTCCAACATCGAACTATAGGCAACAGTTTAGTGCTTTCGGAATTGTACAATCAAGCGCCGCTGTCTACGGTTTTGCATCAGGTGGAATATCGGCATCCGGATCAAGTGGTGATACTGCTATCTCGCGCCTCTCTGCTGGCGTAATGGCCTTTGGCACCGGGGCGCAGGGCTCTACTGCCGGTGGTTTTATTGCGGCGACCTCGACCTTGGGCAACCTGACGGTGCAAAATACCGCGACCACGACTAATCTCGCGATTACCGCTGTTGCTTCTACTTTGCTTAAAACAAATTCTCTTGGTCAGGTCGTAGCCGCGGTCTTGGGCACCGACTACCAAAACTTCGCCTACCTCTTCCCATCTAACGCCACGACAACGCAAATCGCATTTAATGGCGGGGCAACCTTTACGGGGGCGACCTCTACCGCGCTCGCGGTCACAGGCTCGACCACCATCTCCTCTATATTGAACGTAGGTGGCGCTATCAACGCCAACGGCGGGATAGTGGGCAACCTGACTGGCAACGCCTCGACCGCTACTGTTCTGCAAAATGCGCGCACTATTAACGGCGTGTCGTTTAACGGCTCGGCTGACATTACTGTTACGGCAGCTGCCGGTACCCTTACCGGTACCGCCCTCAACGCCACGGTGGTTACTTCTTCGCTCACGAGTGTTGGTACTCTTTCTGCTCTTGCAGTCTCGGGCAACACCTCGCTTGCCAATGCATCGACCACCAACATTTCGTCCTCGTATGCATCCTCTACAAACCTTGTTGCAGGCAATCTGGTGGTGGGCTCGTTGTCGGGCATATTAAAGGCGACGGCGGGGTTGGTGTCTGTGGCAACTCCGGGCACCGACTATCTGACACATGCCGACATCTTTGATTATCCGTTCCCATCTAACGCCACCACAACATCCATCGCATTTAACGGCGGGCTTACCGCATCGACACTTTCTGTCTCCACATCCGGATCGATTGCATCGACCACACTCACAGGCAACACGCTCCTTACAAACGCCACGACTACCAACCTGGGTATTACCGGCATTAGCAACGCGCTTCTTAAAACATCTGCGGGCTCGGTTGTTGCGGCCACGCCAGGCACAGACTACGAAGTACCGCTTACCTTTTCGACCGGCCTACTGCGCTCGGGCAACACGGTTACCAACACCATTGGATACCCGTTCCCATCTAACGCCACCACAACATCCATAGCGTTTAACGGTGGGCTTACCGCATCAACCTTTAGCGTCTCGGGCAACACGACGCTTGCGACCACAACGCTTACTAACGCAACATCGAGCAACGAGTTTAGCAGCCGCCTTACCGCCAACATCGCAGCGTTTGGCGGCACCGCGTCGACCACAATTGACGCGTCGGGCAACTTAGTTGTGGGCGGCGGGTTTAGCGGCGCGGGCCTGGGGACGTGCAACAGCTCGACCGACAAGTTGCAATGGGCCGGCGGCACGTTTAGCTGTGGTGTCGACCTTAACACTGGCGGCGGTGGGTCGGGTGGATTCTCATTTACTACGTATTACGGGGCCACGACTGCGGCAACATCATCGGCGCTGTGGGCGCAGGGTGGCTTGTTTGCCTCATCGACCTCGCACTTTTCTTTGGCAGACTTTGTCGAGGCAACATCGACCAACCTCAGCGCATCGGTTGCAACGTTTGGCTCGGCAGGCACCGGCACCACGACCATCGACGCACAAGGCCGCGTAGGCATTGGCACCACAAGCCCTACACAAAAGCTCGCTGTCGCAGGCGGCAACATATTGCAGGTAGCAATCGGCAACCCAACACTTGCCGCCGCGACCACGACCACCAGCAAGGTGTACGCAACAGCCGTTGCGGGCCGCCTGGCCTATGTCGCCGAGTACGGCAACGGCTTGCGCATTATGGACGTCAGCAACCCCAAGAGTCCCAAAACTGTGGGTACTCTTGGCAGCATTGGCAATGCTCTTTCGGTCGCGGTTGCGGGCCGCTACGCATATGTGGGCACCGAGTCGGGCCTCAAGATAATTGACGTTACCAACGCGGCGGCCCCTGCAGTTGTAGGCACGTACGCGTCGGTCAGCTTTGCCTACGGGGTAGTCGTGTCGGGCAAGTACGCCTATGTAACCGATGACGGCAACGGCTTGCGCATACTCGACATATCCAACCCGGCGGCGCCTACGTTGGTGGGCAGCTATCTTGTGGGCTCGAGCAACCCGTACGCTCTTGCCGTGTCGGGCCGCTACGCTTACATGGGCAACCAAAGTGGGGTAGGCAACACGACATATATAATAGACATATCTAACCCGACCGCCCCGGCCCTGGCCGGCGGCTACGCGGGCGGCGTGGCACCGGCCGCCTATGCTGTCTCGGGCAAATACCTGTATGTAGCCGACAGCGGCGGCGGGTTTTATATGCTCGATGTATCTAACCCGGCAGCACCTGCATTGGCCGGCACCTACAACGGCTCGGGCGTCTACTACGGCGTTGCGGCTGCCGGGGACTATGCGTACTTGTCGAACTTTAGCGGTAAGGCCCAGGTTGTGGATGTCAGCAACCCGGCAAGCATCAACCTGGCGGGCGAGTACAGCTTTAGCGGCACGCCGTGGGCCATAACTTTGGCGGGCAAATACTTGTATGTGGCCGACAACGATCAGGGGCTAAAAATTGTAGATATAAACGGCGCGACGTTCCCCTCGGCAAACATCGGCAGCCTCGAGAGCAACACCGCCAACATTAGCGACAACCTGACAGTGGGCAACAACATTAGTGCCGGCGGCTCTCTTAACGTTGGCATCTCGGGCATCTTTAGCCGCGGTACCATTAGCGCCTACATAGCCTCATCGACACAAGTTAACCCGGTGGTCGCAAGCTTTATGGGCGGCAATGTCGGTGTGGGCACTACATCGCCGTTTGCGACACTGTCGGTCGCGGGCGATGCGTTTATTACTGGCGGCGCTACCACCACCAACCTTGCAATCTCCACAGTTACAAGCTCGTTGCTTAAAACTAACGCGCTGGGCTCTGTGGTCGCCGCGGTTGCGGGTGTCGATTACAGCAACTTTGCCTACCCGTTTGCTGTCGCGGGCAATGCAACATCGACGCTGACACAGTTTAACGGCGGGCTAACCGCGTTTGCATCAACAACTATAGGCGACGGGACGACCATAGGCGGCCTAACTATAAACGGCGGCGCAACCACCACCGGCCAGGCTTACTTTGCGGGCAATGTGGGCATCGGATCATCGACACCGGGCGCCAAGCTCGCGGTCTCGGGCGGCAACATTTGGCAGACGGCGGGCAACCCTGTTATTGCCAGCTCGACCGACACGACCAGTAGCGTTGCCGACGTGTTCGTATCGGGCCGCTACGCGTATCTGGCCGAAAACGGAACGACCGACGGACTCGCCATTTATGACGTCCAAAATCCCGCGGCTCCGATCAAGGTTGGCTCGTTTACCACCGCCAACTCAACGGCCACTCAGGTCTTGGTGTCCGGCAAATATGCATACCATGCCAGTGCCACCGGCGTCCAAATTATCGATGTATCCAACCCTTCTTCGCCTATTGCCGTAAATTCTACGTTATTTGGAATTCCTGGTGCGATAGCCCTCTCGGGGAAGTATCTCTATGTGGCGGGAGGCGCCAACCCGTTACACCCTACTTGCAGTATCAGGACGTACGATATATCAAATCCGACAGCACCGACCTTTTCGGCTTCGCTGTCGATTGGCGTTACAACAAACGCCAACTGCACCTCTATAGCCGTGTCCGGCAATTATGCGTACATAGGAGATACTACGAGTAGCGGACGCCTGTATATCGTCGATATTTCAAACCCGGTTTCGCCGATCCTCATCAAAGCCTTTACTACCACGAACTCAGTCTCCCAAGTCTACGTCTCCGGCCGCTACGCCTACTTAGCGAAGAATTCCACAACCGGCGGCCTGCAGATAGTAGACATCTCCAACCCCGCCTCGCCGGTGTCGGTCGCCTCGTTTAATACCACCAACGTGGTCAAGGGTATCAAGGTCGCCGGCAACTACGCGTACCTTGCAGAAAACAGCACGACCGGTGGTGTGCAGGTTGTTGATGTCTCGACGCCCTCTACTCCTGTCGCGGTCGGCACCTTTACCACGGCCAACGCCGCCAACAAATTGTTTGTCTCGGGCAAATATGTCTATGTCGCGACCAACGGCACGGCGAGCGGATTCCAAGTCCTCGACGCAAACGGCGCATCACTGCCTCTCGCATCCATCGGCAATCTCAACACGACCGACCTTAACGTAGACAACAGCAGCATCTTCGGCGGCGACTTGTATGCGCAAGGCGGACTCAACGTGGGGCTGTCGGGCATCTTTAGCCGCGGCACCATTAGCGCCTATGTCGCCTCATCAACACAGGTCAACCCGACCGTCGCCAACTTTATGGGCGGCGGGATAGGGGTCGGCACGACAAGCCCGCAGAGTCTACTTGCTGCATCCAACTACTATGGCAGCACGTTTGGCAACCTGTTTAGCATTGCTTCCTCGACCGCTGCCGACGGCTCGACGGCCAATAACCTCTTTACGGTCTCCAACACCGGCAATGTTGATGTGGGAGCCGCAGGCTCGGTAAACATCAACCAATACGGCGCGTACAAGCAGGCGGGCAACAGCGTACTGTACGCCAGCTCGACCTTGGGCAGTATCTATGTCGGCAACGCCGGGCCCACGGCCTACAACGCCAGCGCTACCAACAACACGTTTTTGGGTGCCAACGCGGGCAACCTTATAACATCGGGTGCCAACAACACGCTTATAGGCTCGTGGTCTACGGGCGCTAACTCTAACCTTACGACCGGCTCTAACAATATTGCGCTTGGGTACAATATCTCCTTCCCATCCGCTACGGCCAACGGCCAGCTTGATATACAAAATATTATTTATGGCACCGGCAACACGGGCGCCGGCTCGACGGCCTCGACCGGCAATGTCGGTATTGCATCGTCGACTCCGTGGGCGCGCCTAAGTGTCGACACCTCGAGCCTTGCGGCCAACGTCCCCGAGTTTGCAGTCGGCTCATCAACACGCACTGACCTTGTGGTAACCCAGGCGGGCAACGTCGGCGTGGGCACCACAAATCCGAGTGCGCTATTTACGGTCAATGGCGCCGCCGCATTTGCGGGTGCTATCACCTCGACCGCGACCGCAGCCAACGTCTTGCCGTACGCGTCCTCGACCGCACTTACTGCGACCAACTTGTACGCCACCAGTGCGACGCTGGGCTCGCTCTCCGGCGTCCTTAAAGCAACTGCCGGTCTTGTGTCGGCTGCATCCAACGGCACCGACTACACCCTTATTACCGCCAACACCTGCACCAATCAACTCTTTAGCGCAGTTACTGCCGCGGGCGTGTTTACCTGCGCGTCTGTCACCAACGCGATGATCACCAACTCCACCATCGACCTTACGACCAAAGTTACCGGCATCCTGCCCATTGCCAACGGCGGCACCAACGCCTCCTCCTTTACCACCATCAACAACTCGGTGTACTACGACGGCACGCGCCTAGTTACCTCGGGCACTAGCCAGGCCGTTACGACACCCTATGCGTCGTCTACCGCGCTCACGGTATCGGGCAGTGCGTACTTGGGCACGACAGGCAGCCAAAACGTCGGCATAGGCGCAACCACCACCCCGTGGGCAAAGTTTTCAATCGACACAACATCGCTTGCTGCAGGTGTGCCGAGCTTTGCGGTCGGCTCCTCGACCCGCCAAGACTTGGTCATAACCCAGGCGGGCAACGTTGGCGTGGGCACGGCGAGCCCTATCGTGCCGTTGACGGTCAACGGCCGCTCAGGTGTCGCAGGTGCCATAGCTGTCACCAACAGCGACTTTAGCGTCGGCTCGGCGGGTAGCGCACTCTTGCTTGGCCCCGGCACCTCGAGCGGCAATACCTACGAAATATTGGATGCTTACACTGCGGGTGGCACTGGCGGCATCTTGGCGCTCAACTCCAGTGGCGGCAATGTTGGTATAGGCACTACAACAGCGGGCGGCAACTTGGTCATTAATGGCACAACGGGAAAAAACTTCTTGCAGGTCGCGAGCTCGACCAACCAGGGCATCTTTGTAGTAAATGCCTCGGGCAATGTTGGTATCGGTACTACAAATCCGGGTACCAAGCTTACAATAAGCACCAATGCTGCGGCGCTGCCCACAGCCCCTGCGGGCACGGTAGTCCAGCTCGGCGCTGCCGACAGCGCAAGTTCTATCGTTTCTCTCGATTCGTTTGGCAATAACTCGAGCTTTAAGTTTCGTCGTGCGGACGGGACGGCGGCGAGCCCGTCGGCCGTTCAAAGCGGTGAGAGCCTTGGCAGCATTGCTTTCTCGGGTTATGGGACCTCGTACAATGACAGCTCAGGAGCAAAAATCGAAGCATTGGCGGCAGAGACGTGGACCGGCTCTACGCAGGCGTCTATACTTACCTTTAGTACCCGGCCGAGCAGTACTGTCGGCGGCTCAACCGAGCGCCTGCGCATCGACCAAAATGGCAACGTCGGCGTCGGCTCGACGACGCCATGGGGCCGCCTCTCGGTCGACACAACATCGCTCGCCGCAGGCGTGCCGGAGTTTACTGTTGGATCTTCAACTCGCCAAGACTTCGTCATCACCCAGGCGGGCAATGTTGGTATCGGCACGACGACGCCGGGCTCAGTTAACTTAAGGATAGGAGATGGGACCGCAAACAAAATAGTACTTGTCGACGGAGGCTCAAGCGGGTCCGGTAATGGTGCAAGCTATCTCGTACACAACTCCGGACAAACGTGGGGAGCTTTCGGAAATTACAGCTCTATTTTTGGCGGAACATTTACAAACCAAATGGCGCTCTACACTCCCGGCGGCCTTACTATCCCAAGTGGCAATGTCGGCATCGGCACGACAAGCCCGACGACAAAGCTTCAGGTAACCGTAGGTGCCTCCGGAGTCTTGCCCACCGCATCGATCGCGCAGATCGTCGCTGAAAGCAATACGAGTGCCGGGATTCAGATTATCAACCCCGACAACCAGATCGGCCGGATTATCTTCGGGACTCCTTCGGCCTCAAGCGGCGCAGGCGCCCAGCCGGGTATCTCGGCATTGTTGCGGTGGGATTACACCAACAAAAATTTTCAGCTGGGCACTGATCAAACCAACGGATTTCTCACCTTCAGCACGAATCAGTTCCAGGAGCGTATGCGCATCGATTCTTCCGGCAACGTAGGTATCGGCACAACAACGCCGGCGGTGGGTAATTCGAGCATCGCGTCTCTGTTCGATACGACATTCCAAGTACATGGCAATAACAACAAAACGGTCGGAGCTAATATCGAGCTCAGTTCCAATAACACGGCCTCGGGCGTCTATCCCGGCAGTCTCGAATTTAGTGTTAGCGGTATAAGCGCTACCGAAAGGCGCGCAGGATACATAGCCGCTTTGACCTCCGCAGTCTCAGGTAGCACGGTGACGGGCGGTCTGGAGTTTGGCACCAACAACGGAGGCACCGTAGGTGCCAGGATGAGCATTCTCGGCAGCGGCCTCGTCGGTATCGCCTCTACAACGCCGTTCGCCCGCCTCTCACTGCAGGCTAACTACACCGACACCAACAAAAATATCTTTGCCATCGGCTCCTCGACCAACTCGGGCGGCACCACTAACGTAAGCCTCTTTACGGTCGACAACACGGGTATTACGACCATTGGCGACCCTAACGCGACCGGCGACTCCAACATGCAGTTTGCTGCCGATGCCAACGCATGGTCGGTAGGCTACTATTCGAGCGACAAGTCCTTCCGCATCGCGTCGTCAACCAACTTGGCAAACAACCCGGCGCTTATTATCAACAAGGGCGGCGGTATACGCATAAATAACGCCATCATGGGTGGGACGAGATTTGGCCTTGCCTGGGATAGCAGCTCCGAACAAGGTATCGTAATGCAAACGTCGAGCGGCACTTTTACTACCAACCCGATTCTTTTCCTTAACTCGTCGGCAGGCCTCAGCGGGTACATAGGCCAGTCCGCTTCTGCGGTCACGTATAATACCTCTTCTGACCGCCGCATCAAAGAGAATCTCGCCACAAGCACAGTCGGGCTCGATGCTCTTATGCAATTGCCGGTGTACAGCTTCGACTTTATCAACGACCCGTCGCACGCCTCTACCACCGGCTTTATCGCGCAGGAGCTGTACAAAGTATTTCCGTACGCAGTTTCGACCAACGGCGACAACGGTCTGGTGGCCTTGGGAGCAACCTCGACTCCATGGTCAGTCGACTACGGCCGCGTTACGCCGCTTATCGTTAGCGCAGTGCAAGATCTTAATCTCAAGGTCGAGGCGCTAATAGCTACCACAACAGCGACAACCTCGCCGCAGAACGCATTATTTGCCGCCAGCTTCTGGAGCAAGGTCAAGTCGCAGGTGGGCTTATGGCTCGCCGACGCCCATAACGGCATAGCCAATCTGTTTGCCGAGACTATCACTGCCAATGTAGTCAACGCAAAAGAGCTTTGCTTGGCTGACGACTCGGGCTCAAAGACATGTGTGACAAAGGCACAACTCGATGCATTATTAAGCAGCCACGGTGCAGGTAATACGACTCCTCCGCCTGCAGGTGGTGGCGATACCGGCAGCACAGGCGGGGACACTGGCACCACCACGCCTCCGGGCGGTGATACCGGTACCACGACCCCTGATGTACCTGTGCCCGCAGATCCGACACCGCCTGCGCCGGACTCCGGCTCGGGCAGCGACGCAGGCTCGGCATCCTCGACCGACAGCGGGGGCGGGCAGTAAAATAATTGAGCGCGATGAAAAAGCTTCTACACAACAGAATAATTAAAAAAATACTTGCCGCGGCCCTGGCGCTGATGTTTTTCGCCGCGGCTTTTTCTTCTGCACCCCACCCGGCATTTGCCACGGTTACGACATTCAATTCCTCGACCAGCTGGACTGTTCCGGCGGATGTCTATTCCGTCAGCGTCCTCGTGGTCGCAGGCGGAGGCGGAGGTGGAGCTAACGGCGGAGGAGGCGGAGGCGCCGGCGGCGTTGTAACAAACACTTCTTATTCGGTTGGCCCGGGCGCATCAATCACCGTAACAGTTGGCGCAGGCGGTGCAGGGTCGGTTGGCTCGACCGCAGCCGGTTCTAACGG
>DASYIO010000024.1:0-15607 GCA_035997465.1 Minisyncoccota bacterium
ATCAGCACCGAAACCCAGCACCGCACACTGCTTCGGACTCGACTGCAAGCACAGGCTCTTTGTCAGCCTTGCCCACAAGTGGCGCCGTGCCATTGACAGTACGAATCAAGGGGCAGTTTGTCGGCACGGGCCACACAATGGATTTTGGCGACGGACAAAACTTGGAGGAGAATGACGCATGCTTTGCGCACGGTCCATGCGTTGCGACTTCAGTAATCATAGACGAGTCTCGTACATATACCGCACCGGGCACTTACACAATTACCGCCAAAGATACCAAGGGCGTCCTTATAGGCACTGCTAAGGTTGTGGTTAATAAATCAGCCTCAGGTGTCCCCGGGATGCAGAAGTATACCGACGCCGACTTCGGCTTTTCGTTCTGGTATCCGAGCGCGTGGCAGGTAACGAAAGGAAAAGCAGGAAGCAGTCCTGATTCGTTGACCAACATCCGTATTGTCGCGCCTCCTTTCAACAGTCTCGCTGCCGTAGATATTAATTTGACGGAGCATAGCGGCCCGGCAACATATGCGTATCAACCGACAAGCAATGCGCAAAGCATGGGCGGGGTGACTATTCAGACCTACCAGGCGCCATCGCTCCCGGATTGGTTTAGCATAAGCTGGGGTTCGCCAATAAAATCACTTGATGTGTCCGGAAGAGGGATTATGCTGCCATTGTTACGTACCGTCATTGCTACCGACTCGTCGGTCGCCACGCCCATGAGCGCTACTCAACAGCAGGCGACTATTCAGGCTGAAAAGGACGCATACGCTGCTCAGTAAATCTCCTGCGTCTCTGCGACCATCTTTGCTATAGAAAACTCTTGCTCGACGCGTTTTTGCAACGCCTCGCCGAATTTTTGGCGTAGGCCAGGGTCGTCAATAAGCATTTGCAGCTTTTTGGCCAAATCGTGTTCGTTTTTAGGCTTTGCCAGCAGGCCCGAGATGCTGTCGCCTATTATGTCGGACACGCCGCCCACATTAGTGGCGACTACAGCGACACCCGCCTGGCCTGCCTCCATCAATACATAAGGCAAGCCCTCTTTTACAGACGAGAGCGCAAATATATCAAACGCCTTTAAATACTTGGCGCCGTCTTGTACAAAGCCAGCAAGCCTTACGCAATCCGCAAGCTGCTCCTCTTGTATAAGCGTCTCTAAAAATGCACGCTCATCGCCGTCGCCCATAACGATCAAGTAAAACTTTTTGCCATCTCTTTTTAAAATCTGAGCCGCACGCAAAAGCAAATGGTAGCCTTTATTCCATGTCAGTTCTCCAAGTGCGCCTATAGCCAGCGCGTCTTGCGGAATTTGCAGAGCCGCCCGTGCCTCTTCGCGCAACATAAGTTGGATAGGGGAGATGCCGTTGTGTATAAGCACTATTTTTTTGCGGCACAAAAGGCAGGCCCGCGCCCGCTTATAAGTGCCTCGAGTGATAGTAATGACTTTATGGCATAGCACAAAGGTTAGCCTGGTTGAGACATAGATAAGAGCTTTCGAAACGATATTACGGTCCTCGTCCCACGCCAGCCCGTGGCTGGTAAAAATTATTTTTGGCACTCCTGCCAAACGTGCAGCCAGGGCGCCTAAGCCCCCGGCTTTGCTGGAGTTTAAGTGCACAACATCGGGCCGCTCTCTTTTGTATAAGGCAATAAGTTCCCGCAGCGCTCCAAGCTCTTTGGAGATACTAATGTCGCGCATAAAAGACTGCACAAGAGTGGTGCGTACACCTGCGGCTTCGAGCCGCTCTTTTAATAACCCGGGTTTGGCGTCGGCCAAGCCGGTGCCGCCCAGGGCTACAACCGGCTCAAACCGAGCCCGATCGAGGTTGGTGACCAGGTCAAAAACGTAGCGCTGGGCACCGCCCCAGTTGCTTTTGGTTATCACAAATAGAACTTTCTTTTTCTCCATTTTGTTGTATCGTAGTATAGCATTTATGACATCTGTATTGCGCCCCCGGACCCTTATTTTGTTCCTGGGCGACCTCGTCTTTTTTGCCCTTGCCCTGTGGGTGTCGCTTTACCTGCGGACCTTTGACGCCCCCGACGGCGCCACATACCTAGCCCACCTGTACCCGTTCTCTATCCTATTTGTGGCGTGGGTGCTGGTGTACTTTGTAGCCGGCTTGTATGAGTCGCGCTCGATAGTACTCGCACGCCGCGCGTTGTCGGCAACGCTCTTGGTCGCGCAAACCATCAACATGGTTATTGCGGCGCTGTTCTTCTTTTTGGTGCCGCTCTTTGGCATCGCGCCTAAAACGTTGCTTGTCATATATCTTATCGTCTCGTTTCTTTTGGTGCTGTTTTGGCGGGCGTTCCTCTTCCCGTTCCTCGGTCTTTCTCGCACCGAGGCGGCGGTACTGGTGGGCGAGGGGCACGAGATACAAGAGCTGGCGCGCGCCATGAACGCGGCTCACCGAGCACCCGTGCGCGTTGAGGAAGTCATATCGCCGTCGACCTCCGACCTTAAAGAGGCAATCATTGCGAGCATGGAGCGCAACCGTGCCCGGGTTGTTATAGCCAACTTCGACGACGAGCGCGTGTCGGCCGCCTTTCCACAGATGTATAACTTACTGTCGGTAGGGGTGCGTTTCATCGACGCGCTTACCGTCTATGAGGACATCTTTGGTCGCATCCCATTGTCGCGCCTCTCAACCGCGTGGCTCGCGCGCAACGTGTCGCGTTACGCCAACACATTCTTTTACGATGTGCTTAAGCGCCTTATGGACATTAGCGCGGCTGTCGTGGGCCTTGCTGTCACGCTCCCTTTTTATCCTTTTATCATTGCGGCGCAAAAAATCCAGGACGGCGGTGTCATATTCTACCGCCAGGTGCGCGTGGGATTAAACAGCGCACCCATGCACATGCTCAAATTCCGCAGCATGACAGGCACCGATCAGGGCGCCGAGATGCTAAAGACCAGGCACACCGTGACCCCGGTAGGCCGCGTCATACGCAAAACTCGTATCGATGAGGCTCCGCAGCTATGGAACATTCTGCTTGGCGATATGTCGCTCATCGGCCCTCGGCCCGAGTTTCCTGCCATGGTCGAGGAGTATGCCAAAAATATCCCGTATTACAACCTGCGCCATTTAGTTAAGCCAGGACTTTCGGGCTGGGCGCAGCTCTATCATCACCAAGACCCGCACCACGGCACCGATATCGAGGAGACCCGCAACAAACTTAGCTACGACTTGTATTACCTCAAACACCGCTCGCTCTTGCTTGATATCACAATAGCGATGAAGACCATCCGCCGGGTCCTCGTCGCCTAACTTTTAGCTAAGCCTCCTAGTTTAAGATAATAGACGAACCTTTCCCTCTCACACACAGCGAGGCTATCATGGCGATCTTAGTCACCGGCGCCGCCGGGTATATCGGGAGCCATGTCGCTCTCGCGCTGCTTGAGTCGGGCGAGCAGGTTTTGGCGCTCGATAATCTTTCGACCGGCTCGCATGAGTCGCTGCAGTATCTAGGAAGGCGCTTCGGAAAGTCTTTCTCGTTCGTGCAAGAGTCATTGGGGTGCAAGCCCGAAAGGCTCAAGCCGCTCCTTGTCTCCCATGGTGTTGAGTCGGTAGTGCATTTGGCCGCGTCGGTGCGGGTAGGGGAGTCGGTGAGCAACCCTCTGTTGTATTACCGCAACAACGTCGTCCACACACAGATGCTGCTTGATGCTTGTCTGCGCGCCGGAGTAAAGCACTTTGTTTTTTCCTCAAGCGCGGCGGTGTACGGCAATCCGTCGACCTGCCCAGTTGCGGAAGACGCCTCGCTGCATCCGGAGAGTCCGTACGGAAGCTCCAAAGCTATGGCCGAGACAATACTAAAAGACGTCGCAGGGGCAAAGCACATGCTCGCGACCAAACAGCTCTCGTATCTTGCTCTGCGCTACTTCAACGTTGCAGGCACTGACCCTGCCGGCTATCTTGGCTACAAGCTCGACACGGCGCCGACCCACCTTGTGCGCGCTGCCATCGCGGCGGCGCTGGGGAAAAAGAATCGGCTCGGTATCTTTGGCAGCGACTACCCGACCAAAGACGGCACCTGCGTGCGTGACTATGTACATGTGTGCGACATCGCCGATGCCCATGTGGCGGCCCTCCGGTACCTGCGCCAAGGTAGTGCGAGTGCCGTCCTTAATTGCGGGTACGGCAAAGGCTACACGGTCCTTGAGGTTGTCGAGTCGGTAAAGCGCATCTCGGGCAATGACTTTAAGGTCCGCATTATGCCTCGCCGGCTGGGCGACCCGGCAAGCGTTGTCGCGGACGCTGGTCGCCTAAGAAAGGTCCTTGATTGGCGGCCCAAGTTCGATGACCTCGACACTATGGTCGCCCACCAGTTTGCCTGGGAAAATAAGCCTCGCTAACGCAGACGGCCCGCCGCTCCAAAAGAGCGGCGGGACACTTTTGTGCTACAGTAAGCGCGTGATAATCGACGGTAGACAAATAGCAGAGGACATTTTGGCTGGGCTGGGTGACTCGTTGCGTGGCAAAAAGCTTGGCATTGTTGTTAACATAGGCGACTCGGCCACCGAGAGTTTTGTAAAAATAAAAACCAAAATCGCCGAGCGCCTTGGTGTCGAGATTCAGCATGGCCGCTTGGACGACTTAGTTGCTTTGTGCGACGGCGTTATTGTGCAGTTACCGCATCCGGACGCCGAAACTTTGCTGACGCAATTGCCAGCCAATAAAGATATCGATGCATTAGGGCCCACGCCCTTGGTACAAGCACCTGTTGCAGAAGCAGTCGCAGAGGTGTTGCGCCGCGAGGGCGTGGGCGTTGCCAACAAAAAAGCCGTGGTTGTGGGCGAAGGGATATTGGTAGGGGGGCCTGTTGCACAGATGTTGCGTAGTATGGGTGCCAACGTTTCGGTTGTCACGCTCGAAAAAGGCTCGCTAGCCGAACTAAAAGATGCCGACATTGTAGTGTCGGGCGCTGGCAGTCCGCATTTGATAAAACCCGAGATGTTAAAACAAGGAGTTGTATTAATAGACGCTGGCGCATCCGAGCAAGGCGGCAAAGTTGTAGGCGATGCCGACCCCGGATGTGCTGAAGTGGCTTCTGTCTTTACACCCGTCCCAGGCGGTGTGGGCCCCATAGCGGTCGCAATGCTGTTTAAAAACCTCGCCATGCTAGTTAAATAGGCCTATGTCAACCCCCTTCAAAACTCCCGCTTATCTGCTATAGTTTGAGCCATGTTCGCCATACGGTACTGGTCGGTCGTTATCCTCATCGCCGCGGCTGCGGTCGGCTTTTTTGTTTGGCATACTACCGGCCATGGCGGCCGCTTTGACTTTAAGCTGGGCCTCGACCTTTCGGGAGGCTCGCATCTGGTATACAACGCCGACACCAGCAAGCTTGCCGCAGCAGATGTTAAGGACTCTTTGGCGTCTTTGCAGGCTGTCGTCGAGCGACGCGTCAACGCCTTTGGCGTGGGCGAGCCTTTGGTACAGACCGAGCAGGGCGGGGCCTTGGGCAACGGCGCCTACAGGCTGGTAGTCGAGTTGCCGGGCATAACCGACGTAGACCAGGCGGTCAAACTTATCGGCGAGACGCCTGTGCTGGAGTTTAAGTTAGTCAAACAGGGCACCGACCCCGCGGTCTACAACACCGCAAGTTCGACCAACACGGACGTATTCCAAGACACCGGGCTTACCGGCAAATATTTGTCTAAGGCAAGCCTGCAGTTTGGCAACGGGCAGGGCACGTTGGCTGCCGCCCCGGTCATACGCATCGACTTTAACTCCGACGGGGCAAAACTGTTTGGCGATATTACGACCGCCAATGTTGACCACCAACTGGCGATATTCCTCGATGGCAAACTGCTTTCGGCCCCCAACATCCAAACCGCTATTACCGACGGCACAGCCATCATTACGGGCAGTTTTACACCACAGGACGCAAAAGAGATGGTGCGCAACTTAAACTTGGGCGCCCTGCCGGTACCCATTACGCTTGCCTCGACCGAGACCATTGGCGCCACGCTTGGCGATGAGGCTTTGCACGCAGGGCTTTTGGCTGGTGTTGCGGGCTTTATACTCTTGTCGATATTTATGGTCTTGTGGTACCGCTTGCCCGGCGTTGTGGCGGTCGTGTCTTTGTTTATATATGTGGTCTTGATGCTCGCGCTCTTTAAGCTGGTACCGGTCGTGCTTACTGCCGCAGGCATTGCGGGCTTTATACTGTCGGTCGGTTTGGCTGTAGACGCCAACATCCTTATTGCCGAGCGCATTAAAGAGGAACTGTCGGGCGACAAAAATACCGAGCAAGCTATCCGCGACGGCTTTAGCCGCGCATGGCTTGCCATACGCGACTCAAACATCGCCCATATTATTGCGGGCGTCATATTGTTTTGGTTTGGTACCTCGCTCATCAAGGGCTTTGCCCTGGTGTTTGGCATGGGCGTTGTGGTGTCGATGTTAAGCGCCATTACTATGTCGCGCACCTTCCTCTTGGCGCTTGGGCTTGATGCTAAAAAGCCCATAAGCCACTTTTTGATGCGCTCGGGGCTCAGAAAATAATATGGACATCTCTAAAAATCTAAAATATTTCTTTATCCTACCGGCTGTTGTTACGGTACTCTCGCTCGCGGCGCTTTTGATGTGGGGGCTTAAACCCGGCATCGACCTGGCCGGCGGCTCGCTGCTGCAGATAAATTATCCGGCAGGCCGCCCTGCTGTCGAGCTTGTGCGCACAACGGTAAGCAGCCTAGGCCTTGGCGAAGTGCGCGTGCAGCCCACCGGCGAGACAGGCTATATTTTGCGCCAACGCGACTTAAGCACCGACGAAAAGGTAAAGCTCGAGCAGCCCCTGCGCGCCATGGGCACTATGGAGGAAGTGCAATACACGTCTATCGGCCCCTCGCTCGGCTCGGAGCTTATGCGCAAAGCCTGGATAGCCATTGTGCTGGTGCTCTTGTGCATTATTGCGTTTATCGCTTTTGCGTTCCGCGGCGTGTCGCGCCCGGTGCAGTCGTGGAAGTACGGCGTTGTGGCTATCATCACACTGTTCCACGACATTATCGTGCCGGTGGGCCTCTTTGCGCTTTTGGGCTACACCCACGGCGCCGAGGTAGACGCGCTGTTTATCGTCGCCCTCCTTACCATTTTGGGTATCTCCATCAACGACACCATCGTGGTGTTTGACCGCATCCGCGAAAATTTGCGCCTAAACGACGAGCGCGGCTGGCGCGAGGAGTTCGACTCGGTCGTGGGCCGCTCTATTATGCAGACCTTGGCGCGCTCGATAAACACGTCGCTTACGGTTGTTATTGTGCTTGCCGCGCTCTACTTTGTGGGCCCTGCAACAACGCAAAACTTTGCGCTTACTCTTATTGTGGGCATGATAGCGGGCACCTACTCCTCAATATTCCTTGCGGCACCGCTGTTGGTTGCCTGGCAAAAGTGGTCGGGTAAGAAGTAAAATAAACGGATGATCATCGGGATAGCAGGGACAATCGGCGCAGGAAAAGGCACAGTTGTTAACTACCTTAAATCAAAAGGGTTCGCGCACTACTCCAGCTCCGGTACGTTAAAAGAAATCTTAAAAGAGCAGGGCTTGCCGCAGACACGCACCTATATGTCGCCGCTTGCGGATACGCTTAGCGCAGAGCATCAAGGAGGTGTGCTCCATATGTCTTATGAGCGTGCCCAAAAAGACGGCGCAAAAGATTATGTACTCGAAGCCATCCATCGCGTCAGCGAGGCTGATTATGTGCGCAGCATTGGTGGAGTAATTTGGGGCGTTGATGCCGATTTAGATAAACGATATGAGCGCATGACCAAGCGCGGTGAGGGCGAAAAGGATAACGTGACCCGCGAGCAATTTGTTGTCGATGCTAAACGCGAAGACGATGGGCAAGGAGGTCGGGGCAATAATATCCGAGCCGTATTAAAAACAGCCAACATAGTACTACAAAACAACGGCACGCAAGAAGAGCTGTTTGCCCAGGTCGAGCAAGCCCTTGCGCAAGCGGCGCAATAATTTACAATCAAAGTTGGCAGAACCTGCCCGCGTCCGCGGGAAGAGCCGAGGGAGCTACCACTCTCTCAAAACTAAGCGAAGGCACTTGATGTCAGCGGAAGCGTGCGACTCATCATCTTCTTTGCGGCCCTGACCCTTTTTGTCTTCGACTTGTTCTGCCTCCGAGGCCCGGCTTGCCCGGGCCTCGATGCTTTTTATATCTTGCAAAACTGGGCCTTTCGGACTAAAACTAGTGCAGGATTGTAATTGAATTGGGCTGCCGCCCCATGCGGCTACACAAACGGGGGAGGCCCCAGTGACTGAAAATCAAGACGGTTCGTACGTTGCCTTCGTCAAAGAGGCGCTCAAAATTATCGGGGCAGACAACGGCAACGAAGAGCCGGCCCGCGAAGTCGCTCTGGTTGCGGCGTTTCGCAAGCACTTTGGACAAGAACCCTTCGGTGCTCAGGTAATGCTCATGAGCGAGTTTCTTGAGTCCAATGCAGATGCCAATTATCTGCATACGGGTTACTTGGTCGTGCAGGGCGTCCTCAAGCCCTTTGTCGACCAGATGGTCTCGCCACCGAGCGCGGAAGATGCGGCAAAAGTGCTCGCCGTCTATGACAAATTCGGCGAGCCGCTCACCATGCCCGCCGACGAAGGCTTGATTGTCGAGGGAAGCGAGGTCTTGGACAAGTTCCTTGCCCAGATCTTCGCAAAGCTGCTTCCGGGAGAGAGCGCCAAACTCTACTGGAAGTTCTTCCTCACCGCACTCAAGCAAGGCAGGAAGCCTGACTTCTGGCTACAGGCTGCGCTGGCCCCGTATCTGGGCATTCAGTACGCGAGGTTCTTCGTGATGATGGCGATCGAGGCGCACGAGGATCATCGTGACGACGCTGCGTGGTGGCAGGATGTCGGCAATGCTGCGTACCAAGAGGCCGGCCTTGTGATGGAAGAGCAGCCGGTCCCAATCGACTGACGATGGTTTGGCAATGACAAGGGGCCGCCCAAAAGGCGGCCCTACGTGTGCATAACCTGTTGAAAACCGGGGGATAAAACGGGGACAAACGGGCCTTATTTTAGGCCCCAAAAGCACATTTTGCTTCCCTTGACTTTCACTTTCTGCTCTATATAATGGCCCTATGACTGCATAACGGTATGGACATCCTGGTTTTAGGGAAGTTCCGCCGCTAGGGCGGTTTGTTTTTTGACAAAGGCGAAAAGCCCACACAAAAGCCTCCCCGGTTTAATTGAGCCGGACGAGGAAGTTCAACCCGCCCGACCGAATCAAATCGGTCATTCGGGCGGGAGATCACACCGATCTAATTAAGCCCTTTGCCAATATCAATCGGCAAAGGCAGCAAGCAAAAAAGACAAGAGGTTAGTGGAGACACTTTTCTCTTGTTCCGTTCATCGAGTTAAGTAGAGCGAATTAAAACCTCGCTCTTATAATCAGAGTTTGATCCTAGCTCAGGATGAATGCTGGCGGCGTGGATGAGTCATGCAAGTCGAGCGGGTTTAGACCCGCGGCAAACGAGGTAGTAATACACAGGTACGCACCTAAAAGTCGGGCATATACCGTCGAAAGGCGGAGCAATTCCCGATAGTCCCTCCGGGGTAAAGGAGCAATCCGCTTTTTGAGCGGCCTGTGCCGCATCAGCTAGTTGGTAAGGTAATGGCTTACCAAGGCTACGACGCGTAGGGGAGCTGAGAGGCTGACCCCCACCGATGGAACTGAGACACGGTCCATACACCTACGGGTGGCTGCAGACAAGAACATTCGGCAATGGGCGAAAGCCTGACCGAGCGACGCCGCGTGATTGATGAAGTCCTTCGGGACGTAAAGATCTTTTATGCGTGAGGAAGTTATTGACGTTAGCGCATGAATAAGGGGCTCCTAACTCTGTGCCAGCAGGAGCGGTAATACAGAGGCCCCAAGCATTATCCGGAATCACTGGGCGTAAAGGGTGTGCAGGCGGTCTTATTAGTCCTTCGTGAAAGCTCTCGGACTCAATCCGGGAAACGCGGTGGAAACGGTAAGACTACGAGGACGCGAGAGGTAGAGGGAACTCATGGTGTAGGGGTGAAATCCGTTGATATCATGGGGAACACCAAATGCGAAGGCACTCTACTGGCGCGTTCCTGACGCTCATACACGAAAGCGTGGGAATCGAACGGGATTAGATACCCCGGTAGTCCACGCCCTAAACGATCACAACTGGCTATAAGGAGTATCGACCCTCTTTGTGGCGAAGCTAACGCGTTAAGTTGTGCGCCTGGGTAGTACGATCGCAAGATTAAAACTCAAAGGAATAGACGGGGACTTGCACAAGCGGTGGATCATGCGGCTCAATTCGATGGTAAACGAAAAACCTCACCAGGGTTTGAAACCCAACTGAAATCCTTAGGAAACTTTGGACCTCGCAAGACAGTTGGGCAGGTGATGCATGGTCGTCGTCAGTTCGTGGCTTGAGTTGTTCCCTTCAGTGGGGTAACGAACGCAACCCGCGTTGCCTGTTTTAAAAGTCAGGCGAGACTGCCCCCTCACGGGGGAGGAAGGTGCGGATGACGCCAGATCAGCATGTCCCTTTGATATCCTGGGCTGCACGCATGATACAATGGTCATAACAACGGGTCGCGACGAGGTAACTCTGAGCTAATCCTAATAAATATGGCCCCAGTTCGGATTGAGGTCTGCAACTCGACCTCATGAAGCCGGAATCGCTAGTAATCGCGGGTCAGCTATACCGCGGTGAATACGTTCTCAAGTCTTGTACTCACCGCCCGTCAACTCAAGGGAGCCGGGAGTACCTGAAGTGCGTCGCAAGACGTATCACGGTAAATTCGGTGACAGGGAGTAAGTCGTAACAAGGCACGGCTAGCGGAAGCTGGTCGTGGAACAATTCAAATGAAATGCGTCGTGTATCTCGTACGAGTACGCGACTGAATTGGCGATCTTTAGTCGCAAGACTAATGGAGTGATGATGCTAACTCTAAATTGCATCCGGTCCGCCCCCGCGCCTTAAAAACGTGGAGCCGTAGGGCACTCGATACCAACCCGGAGTACGCCGTGGAGTACATGGCAGGAAATGGCGGTAGCGAACGGAACAAGAGAAAAGTGTTTGCAAATCGGTGTTCAAAAAGCAAAAATTCCCCAAGGCTAACCCCCGCGGGGCTTTTTGCATTGGGTAAATAATGTGGTATAGTCTGTGTAGCCGCACACCCGTGTCGTGCAATTTTTGGGGACGCCAATGCTCACATCACTTCGCCGGGCTCTCGAGCTCATCATCGCTCCTTTCCTCGTGGTCGGCTCCTACATCGTAGGCTACTCCGACGGAGACGAAGACCACACCGCACGCTACGCCGACCTGAATATCTAGTCGAGCCTCTCAGACGACCCCGGCCGCGCGCAAGCGCGTGCCGGGGTTAAGCAATTGCATTTTTAAATTTAGATGGTACAGTAAGGGCCGTTTTGAGTTCTGAGGCCAAAGGCCGCGTCCCGTTCACCCGAAGGCCGCAGTGCGGCATAGGAGACGTCCATGATCGATACCGGAGTCGCCGGCTTTGTAGTCGGCACTCTGTGGAAACACAGAGCTCAAGCGAATGCCCGTCTGTTTGTGTGGCTTCTCACGGGCGCCCCGTTTGGGGTATGCCAATACAACCAGGCCAACCAAACGATGGTGCGACGTGTGGCACAACTGCACGAGGATACGCTTGCTGGGAAGCGGGATTCCGGCGGCGAATGGGACCAACTGCGCAAGCAGATCAAGGAGCAAATCCCGCAAGAGCCACCCAGCGAAGAATGTGCCAATCAGGTGGCTGTGCTCAAGCTGCTCCTGTTTTTGCTCAACGACAATCCGCTCGAAGCTGTGGGCATGGCGGGCGCGATAGTTCGCCTCAACTTCAAGAAATTCGCATCGAACCCAAGCGATGCGCAAGATTGCTTCGCCAACGATCTCGGCAAGTTCTTGGAACAGCATTCGGAGTAACTCTCCGCGGTCAAATCACAAAACCCCGGGCCAGCGCGCCTGGGGTTTTTGCATGCCAAACGGTGGCACTTGCATGTTTATACAATCTATGGTATAGAGATATCCTGCTTCAACAGGAAGCGATAGGGAGAGGCCCATGTTCCGCACTGCACTTTTGGTTCTGTTTGCCTTGGCCGTCACCGCGGCCCAGGCGCAGACCGCGTTCCCCGACGGCACCGACGGCCACGCCAAGTTCGCCTGGATCCAGGCGAACACCCCTCGCTGGTGCAAGGAGCCCAAGAAGCGCTACGCGCGCTTCGAGGACCTACCGTTCGTCAAGCGGTCGGGGCTCAACAGCGACATCTCCACCGAAGAGCTCGTCATCGCGGGCATCAAGTCCGAATGTCGCGTGCCGGCCGACGAGACCACTGCACAAGCGCAGTGATTCTCATTCCTCAGCGGCTTCGTAAAGATCGGCGCCCCGTGGCGCCGGTCTTTGTTTTTTGCTAGTATGTCGGGGCAAGTAATTGCGGGCATAGCTCAGTTGGTAGAGCATTCGACTGATACTCGAAAGGTCCTTGGTTCGACCCCAAGTGCCCGCACAAGACACAAATCCCGCCACTGCTGGCGGGTTTGTGCTTGTGCGGGAGGCGCAGCGATGTTTTGCATTTGCAAAACCGCGAGCCGGGGTCGCGAAAAGTTTTTGCGACGGCGAAAACTTATTTGTGGCCGCACAAGATAAAAAAGAAACAACCCGCCGCGAAGCGAGTCGCTTCTTCGGCGGGTCTTGTGTTTTGAGCTCGCAACCTAGATCTTGGTGTTTTTCTTTTTGATCTCGGTGGTCTGCTCTTCTTTCCATCCGCATTTCCGGATAGCCTCGATGAGTCTCCGGTCTCTCCACTCGGTACGCGGACGAAAGTTGACGCTCCACTCGCCGGTGCGAGCGTCCTTTTCGATCGCGTCGAAGACAAGCACGTGCTCTTCCTCGGGTCCTACCCGGAGTTGGAGTCCGGGAAAGATCGTCTCGAATTCGAGTGTGGTCGAAAGCTGCCAGTAGGTCGTTTCTCCTTCTTCGCTTGGCGATGGGCTCTTGTAGTACTGTTGGATCAGTCGGATTTTTATCGGACCAGGTCCTACCGCTGTTTTCTTTTCAGTCATCGCTCAGGTTCCTTATGTGGGCCAATACAGAACGCAATTTCACTCTCTTATATAGACGATGTCGCCCCTAGTGTCCAGCTCTGCTACACTAAAACTACTTATGAACTCCGACATCTTTATCGGCGCCGTAACCGAGAGGGCTTTTATCGAGCAAGACGGCAAGGTGCTCATGGTCAGACACCCGCAGGGGACTAAGTACGGCTTGCCCGGTGGCCGGCTTAATAAAGGCGAGTCACCTACATTGGGCGTATTGCGCGAGGCTAAAGAAGAGCTGGGTGTCGATATTGTTGTTGGCTCGCCTCTTACTGTTGCTGAGCAAACATATGACGATGGCACACCGCATTATATTGTTATCTTTTACGCACAATTTACTGACCCATCCAAGCCCCTTGTTCTCGACCCGACAGAGGTGGGGGAAGTGCGCTGGGTATCAGCCGACGATATCGGCTCGCTGCCCCTGTACCCCGATTGCGAAAAGGCGCTGAAAATACATTTCAAAAAATAATTATGCCAGAACATTTTGTAGGAGGCTTTACACAAAAAGTAATCATCGAGCATGATGGCAAGGTTTTGGCTTGCCGCGGGATAGGGGACACGGTATGGGAGTTCCCGGGCGGCAGATTAGACAACGGCGAGGAGCCCGTCGACGCTTTAGCGCGCGAAATAAAAGAGGAGATTGGATTGATACTTACCAACACCAAGCCAATTTACGTCTGCCGCTCGTATCATTACAAAAGCGAAAAGTGGCGAATATTTTTAGGATACTCTGCCAACGTGACAAACATTGCTGACCTTGCCCCTGATCCTAAAGAAGTCGAGGAATCCCGCTGGTTTACGCGCGAAGAGCTAAAAACTCTCCCCATGTTTGACGATTGCCGCGCAGCCGCGGACGAATATTTAAAACAATAAGCCCGGTTGATGGGTGGGGCAGGGGGTGATATAACAAGGGCGGAGATGCCACCCTCCTGTAGGTGGCTCATGTAGGAGAGTACGATCATGTCCGTGCAAGACGGTTCGGCGACGTCCGGGCTTGGAGGACTGCCACACAGCTCGGGCACGTCCAAATTCCTGACGGCAACAGGAATCGACCCGGTCCTCGAAGTCGGTGATGAAGCGGCACTGCCGGTTATCGAAATCACCGGCAGCATCAAGTGGTTCGATGTCTCCAAGGGATATGGCTTCATCATCCCGGACAACGGACTGCCCGACGTGCTGCTGCATGTCACATGTCTGCGGCGCGACGGCTACCAGACCGCCTACGAGGGGGCGCGCGTGGTGCTCGAAACCTTGCAGCGCCCCAAGGGTCTGCAGGCATTCCGCATCCTCTCGATGGGCGAGTCGACGGCTGTCGATTACGAGAGGCCGCCGGCACGCCCCCACGTGCGGGTGGCGCCGACGAGCGGGCTCGAGCGGGCCATCGTCAAGTGGTTCAACCGCTTGCGGGGCTTCGGCTTTCTCTCGCGCGGTGAGGGGACCGAGGACATCTTCGTCCACCAAGAGACCCTGCGGCGCTTCGGCATCGCAGAGCTCCGGCCGGGGCAGACTGTCCTGGTGCGCTACGGGCCAGGGCCCAAAGGCTTGATGGCCGGCGAGGTCCACCCCGACAGCCCGTAACCGCAACGCTGATTTTCTGGGGCAGCACGCGCAGAGAGGGGGCTTCGGCCCCCTCTCACTTTTTGTTACTATCTAATAACGGGCATGTGGCGGAATTGGGCTAGATGTATTTTCCCGATCTGAGTGGGCGTGTGGCGGAATTGGTATACGCGTACGTCTCAGAAGCGTATGTCGCAAGACTTGGGAGTTCGAGTCTCCCCACGCCCACTCAGCTCAGGATGGCGTACGTCTCACAAGCGTATGACTCTGCGCGCTTGACTGTAGTCTCGCTTGCCTATATAGTTAGGTTACCTAACTATTAGGTACCCAAACCAATGGAGCATACCCAAAAGCTCGAGTATCTCATATCGCTCTTTTTTAATACCGACCGTCTTATAAAAGAGCGGTCCCAAACCGAGGGGCTCGACCCGCTGTCCTTGCTGCGCTTCGAGGCCCTGCGCTTTATAGGGGAGGGTGAGCCCACCATGCGTCAGATAGCAGACAGGCTGCGCATCAAGGCACCCTCGGCGACCTCGTTTGTCGAGGCGCTTAACAAGGCCGGTTACGTGGCACGCAAAAAGGACCCAACCGACCGCCGCATTGTGCGCATGCACATTACGGCGCGCGGCAAGCAGTCGCTCAAAGACAGCTCGCGCCGGATACTGGCTAAGACCAAAGAAATACTGTCCCACCTCAAGCAAAAGCAGATAGACGATTTTATAGCGATAATGGAGGAGATAGAGGCAGCCTACAAATAATATGCAAACGATAAAAAAATTCCTCTCTTATATAAACAGCTTTTCGCGCCGCTCTAAAATAATCGGCGCGGTGGTAATTGTGGTAGTCATCATTGCTCTGCTCCATTTGCGCGGCGGCGCGCCAGCCCCCGAGGCAGCCGATACTACCACGCACGTTACGCTGGCGTCGGTTGC
>DASYIO010000025.1:0-3057 GCA_035997465.1 Minisyncoccota bacterium
TCGCCTGTTTTAGACATGGCGACAACAGACGGCGTTGTGCGTGCGCCCTCACTATTTTCCAATATCTGGGGCTCGCCGCCGCGCATAACCGCCATCGCCGAGTTGGTCGTACCCAAGTCTATGCCTAATATTTTTCCCATATAAGTTTAGTTAGATGATTACTTGCGCGGGCCTGATAATAGTTGATCCTGACCTATATCCCGAGCGCTCTACTGATATAACGACGTGGTCCTCTGATTGTTTTGCGAGCGCTTCGTGTGTGTGTGGGTTAAACTCCTCGCCCTTTTCTCCGAACCGCTCTATCCCGAGCCTCTTGAGCGAATCGAGGAACTGCTTTTCTATCATTTTTAATGTTGGAGAGTCCTCATGTTTAAGCGAGAGCTCTAGGGCGTCTAAGGCCGGAAGCAGCTCCTCGAGTATTTTGGCTTTAATGCGCTCCTCTTTGTCGCCATGCATCGAGGCCTCCTCTTTTTTATAGTTGGCAAAGTCTGCGCGTGAGCGCTGCCAGCCCTCGAGATACTCCTGCTTTTCCTCTACGGCCTTGGCGAGTCTTTCTTTTAATTTTTTAAGAGCAGCCGGGCCGCCCTCTGCCTCCTCTTCGGAGACAAATTCTTGGTCTGAGGTCTCCATACGTGAAGAGATTATAGTGAAAATTCCCGCAGAGTCAAGAAAAAGGCCCCGGGCGCGATGCAACCGCGTTTGTTCCCAGGGCCCCCACCGAGGACTACCGCCAACTCGGTGTGTATTTAGTGTATCAGACTAGCGCTTCGACCACTGCTTGCGCTTGCGGGCTTTGACGAAGCCTGCTTTGCGGCGCTCTTTGGCGCGCGGGTCGCGTTTAAGAAAACCTTCTGCCTTAAGCGCACCACGGGTCTCGGGGGCGTACTCGATGAGTGCGCGCGATATAGCATGGCGCACGGCCGTGGCTTGGCCTGCAATGCCGCCGCCGCGCACAACGACCGTAACCGCAAACTGCTGGGGCAACGAAAGTTTAAGAAAAGCCTCTACAGCCGTGGTGCGTAGCATATCGCTGTTAAAGTATGCATTAACATCCTTGCCGTTGATGGTGACGCTCATGCGCGAGGCGGGCAAAATGCGCGCGCGGGCAATAGCCTCTTTGCGGCGGCCTACGGCCTCGGTGTAGCGGTCCTCTTTTTTGATGGGTGCAGTAGTAGCCATATGATTAATTTTCGATAGTTAAAAGCTTGATGCGGCGCATTTGGAGCTTGTTTTTAGGGAGCATGCCCAGCACTGCGCGGCGCAAGGCCTCGCGATTGCCGCGGCGCTCGGTAAGTTGCTGGTAGCTTTCAGAGCGCAGGCCGCCCGGGTAGCCGGTGTAGCGGATGTAGTCTTTGTCGCGCGCCTTGGTGCCCGAGATCTTCATCCCGTTTACGTTGGTTACCTTGACCTCTGTTGGCGACACAACATGCTTGGCAAAGTCTGCGGCGTGCTTACCGAGCAATGCTTTAGCCGCAGCCGATGCTACGCGCCCCAGAGTTTTGTTTTGTGCGTCAATGGTAATCATACAATTATACGAACTCAATTACGGCCATATTAGCGGCGTCGCCCTTACGCGGACCCATCTTAGTAATGCGCAGGTAGCCGCCGGTGCGCTCGGTGTAGTTGCCCGCGGTCCTTATAAGCTTAGCGGCCGTTGCAGGCGCACCCAACGATACAATAAGCATACGGCGGTTGGCCAGGGTCGGATTTTTAGCCTTGGTGAGCAGCTTTTCGACAATGGGGCGGATCTCTTTGGCCCTAGCCTCGGTGGTCTTTATTTTGCCCTTAATAACCAGGTTGCGGGCAAGTGACTTCAGCAGTGCGACACGTTGTCCCCTTTCGCGGCCGAATTTTCTGTTGACGTTACCGTGTCGCATAAATAGTTATTTGAGCACAATGCCGAAGTTGGCCAGTGCGCGCTTTATCTCTTGTATGGACTTGGGGCCAAGGCCCTCTACCTCCATAAGGTCCTGCTCTTTTTTGCGGGCCAAACCTCCGACCGTGCGGATGTTGGCGGTCTGCAAAGACGAGATGGTGCGAGACGACAGCTCAAGGTCCTCCACGCGCGTCTTCATGGCCTCGGCGGCGTCCATGGCGGACGCAGCTGGAGACGCCACAGAGGCATCGCTCTGCTGCTCTATCTCTTCCTCTCTAAAGCCGACAATGGCCTTAAGCTGGGTGATCATGATCTCGATCGATTGCTCGAGAGCCTGGCGCGGAGAAAGTGTACCGTCGGTCTCGATAGAGACGCGCAGGCGGTTAAAGTCGGTGCGGTCACCGACGCGCATGTTTTCTACCTCGTAGTTAACGCGGCGGATAGGGCTAAATATTGCGTCGACAGAAATTTCGCCTATCTCGACACGGTCCTTTTTAAGAGCCTCGCGGGGCACATAGCCCAAGCCGCGCTCGACGGTAAACTCCATATCGATCCCGTCCTTGCCGGTAAGCTCGCAGATGTAAGAGTTTGGGTTAAGCAAACGGACCTGGCCCGGCAGCTTAAGGTCTTCGCCAGACACTTTTTTGGGCCCCTTGATGCTAAGAGACACGGTTTGAGCCTCGCCCGAGAGAACCTCGAAGCGCAGCTTTTTGAGATTAAGGAGTATGGTGACGACATCCTCGCGCACGCCATCCATGGTCGAAAACTCGTGCTCCACACCCTCGATTTTTACCGAGGTGACCGCCGCGCCCGGAAGGGACGAGAGGATAATGCGACGCAAACTGTTGCCAAGCGTGTGGCCATAGCCCGGGTAAAGGCCGTCTATCTCGTAAGTGCCTTCTTGCTCCGCCTCTTTGACGATGCGGGGCTTAGACGGCAATGTTATAGAATATTCCATCATAGAATTTAATAGGATTAAATTATATGCCCGTCGCGGCGCTCGGAATAATGCAAGCATTATTCTCTCGCTTTGCTAGGTCATAACTCAATCGTGTTAGCATCATAAATTAATAATTAAAACTAAAATAAATTAGCGGCTGTAGAACTGAATGATAGTCGCCGCGCTAAACGGTGCCTCGGTCTCGCCCACTGACGGTACTGCCACAACTTTGGCCGCAAAG
>DASYIO010000026.1:0-10462 GCA_035997465.1 Minisyncoccota bacterium
TATTACCCAGGACGTGGACGACTTCTTAAAGTCACCCTATGGACTGCCTATGATATCCAACTCGTCCATCCAGATGTTGTTAAAGCAATCGCCCACGACCATAGACACGCTACAAAAGACCTTTAACTTGTCGGATGAGGAAAAATACCTACTTTTGGAGTCTGACGTAGGGGAAGGGATCTTTTTTGCGGGTCTTAAACACGTGGCCATTAAAGTGATAGCCTCATACACCGAGGACCAGATTATTACCTCGGACCCAAGCCAGGTGTTGGCATTGCGCAAGCAGCGGGCAGAAGCGGCGGTACAATAAGGGTACCGATGAACATTGCTCTGCGGCTATTTGCCGGATTTATAGATCTTCTCCAATTCCTCTTTTTTGTAGTCTTTTTGGCGTTCCAGGTGTTAACCCCGGCCGGGGGTGCCGCAACAGCAGGTGCCGCGGGAGCTATTTTGTGCTGGAACTTGTCGTCCGGAGCGTGGCAAAGCGCAGTAAACGCCGCCTCTTGCCTTGTGGGTGGCGGAGTACTCGGGTTTGGCATGGGAGCGCTCGGCGGGCCTATCGGTATAGCAGTAGACACCGCTATAAGTTGCACGTTTGGACTCCTGCTTATTATCTGTCTGGCCCTGAGCGGGCGGCTTCGTTTTATGCCTCTGCTTTTTTCTTTTACCGGTGAGATGACGCCCGTCGTAAATGCCTTCGTGCCGGCATGGAGTATCCTCGTACATCGATGTATCAAAGCCCACGATCAAAAGTTGGGGACTAAGGCGACTGCCCGCAGCGTATTAAGTTTTATAACAGGCGGAAGCTCTGCAGCCTTTGGCATACCAGCCATGGCGGGTTTAGCGGCTCAAATAGTAGCCCCGCGAGGTAAGGCTTTCGAGGACGCAAAAAAGAAAGGAGCTGAAACACCGTTGCGTGTTCCTCTTATATCTAAATCTTTCGACGGTATCCGCAAACCCGCAAACGACAACGTCCAGCAAAAACCTTATGCACAAGCGGCTTAGTATCTTTACAATCTTTTTCTTTTTTATTCTTGCGCCTCTGGCGTCGGCTCAAACTCTGCCCGAGCCAGTGCAATATATAGTGACTCCCGAGATCCCAGGACCCAACCAAACGGTCAGCATTGAGGCACAGGGGATAGGAGCCTTTTTGGGCGATGCGACTATTACCTGGCAAAAAGATGGCAAAGTAGTACAGACGGGTGCCGGGTTGCGCACATACTCGTTTACGACAGGCGGGTTAGGTAGTATTACCAAAATACATATTGATATCAAATCGCCGACTAGCGGCTCATTTAGTAAAGACCTGGTCTTTAGGCCATCGGCGGTTAGTTTGGTATGGGAGGCCGACACATCGGCACCGCCCTTGTATATGGGCAAGCCATTGTACTCGGCGGGGTCACCTTTAAGGATAGCGGCATTCCCCACGGTGGTTATAAACGGGGCACGCGTAGCGCCGCAGAGCCTCTCATACCAATGGAGTCGCAACGGTAACACCCTGCCCGCCCAATCGGGCTTAGGGCACAGCACCTTGCTGCTCCAGGGTGATCAGTTGCAGCCAGAGGAGGATATAACCGTGGATGTTTACTTTGGCTCAAGCTTAGTAGGCAGGGGTGGAGTAGCCATACCCGCAAGCCAGCCTCAGGTCTTGCTGTATGAGCGCGACGCATTGCGAGGGACACTCTTTGACGCAGCCCTGCCTGAGAGCATATCGCTAGGGGCCAAAGAGATAACCTTATTGGCACAGCCATATTTTTTTGATAGAGCCTCTGTCGCTAGCGCGGGTGTCCAGTATGACTGGACGCTTAACAACAACGAGATAACCGGACCCGACTCGGCACGCGGAATATTAACCTTGCGCCAGACAGGGAGCGGCGAAGGGTCAGCAGCCTTGCAAGTGTCGCTCCAAAACACCAACAATGACATGCTGATACAAGCGGCCAAAGCCACACTTAATATTGTCCTGGGATCTCAGGCGTCCAACGGCTCACTCTTTGGTATATGAAAAAACTAGTACTTATAGCGCTGCTGGGTCTTGGATGTAGTGTGGGTATTGCCCAGGCACAGTTTAATCCAACGTTTTATACTACGCCTACCAACAATAACGTTCCAGCAAAACCTATTATTTGTCCTGGAAATCAAATCGGATTTGTAGATTATGCAAGTGGTACAGCTGGTTGTGGCACAGCTGCGACGGCCGGAAATATAACTTGTCCCACCGGACAAACTGCGTTTGTTGACTCAGCTAGCGGTAATGGAGCCTGTGGTAACACTATTCCGACTACAAATGTCGGTAATCCGACATTTACTCCATCATTTAACACACTCAATCCCAATGCCTTCTGTGCCGGAGGAACTTGCACCTACACACCACTGGAGCCTCTGCCTGGGTTTCCTACAACGTTCGGCGGCAAAAATTCAAATAACTCTATATCTACCGAAATAGGAGATGCGCTTAAGATATTTATCTGGCTTGGCGCCATTGTAGCGGTAGTGATACTTATACTCGGCGCCCTGACCTACATGTTTTCCGATGTTGTGACAAACAAAAAGAACGCCATTGACCGCATACGTCGTGCTATGTGGGGCATACTTATCCTTGGAGGCTCGTGGCTTATACTCAACACTATTAACCCACAGCTGGTAAACTTAAATCTTAAGATCGACCCGTTTGCGCCGATAAATACATCGACAAACACTCCGACTACCAACAATATAGGTTCTGCTGGAGGTCAGCAAAGTATAAGCTCTTGCATGGCGCAGTGCGGAGCCGCAGGAGGAAGTGTGCGTGTAAACGCGGACAACTCAACAAGTTGTACCTGCAATGTAAGCGCCTCTCCCTTCTAAGTATGAATATCAATCTTAATTGGAAATGGATAGGGTGGGGAGCGGCAGGGATACTGCTGGTTGTTTTGGTAGTTTGGTTTTTCTTTTTCCGCACTACTACAGCTCTAGTGCCCGGTACTACCCCGCAAACGACGGGCACGTTTGACTCGCAGGCAACCGTGGGCACAACAAAAGAAGGAGGGTCCGGTAGTGTCGACCAAAGCGAGAAGCTGTCTTCGCCTGTATCTACCCAAAAAGTATTTAAGATAAGCGACGGGCCGATTGCCGGGGCTACCTTTATGCAGGAGTTGCGCCCGACAACAACCATCGCCCGATTTGTAAAACAAGACAGCGGACATGTGCTCGACTTGGCCATAGATAGCCCGGGGTCGGTAGCGCGCGCCGCGTCTAACACCACAATCCCCGGAGTAGCCAAGGTCACATGGGAGACACAGAGCGCCAGCGGGCATACCGAGGTGGCCGGATCTATATTGCAGTATGTAGGAGACAGTGCGGTTAAGTCGGTTATATTGAGCTTTCCTATAGAGGCAACAACGACATCAGCGGATTCGACCAGCTCACCGCAGGCAAGCACAGCGCCAAGGCCTGTGCGCATCTTATTCCTCCCCAACGATATTATTTCTTTGGCCTCCTCGCCCGACGGAACATCGCTTGCATACCTTATAGCAAGCCAGGGTGGCTCGGACGGCTACATTGCGCGTGCGGATGGTACTAACCCCAAAAAAGCCTTTTCGCTCCCGCTGTCTCAAATGACGCTGTCATGGCCCAGTAGCCAAGCCTTAGTGGCGACATCCAAACCTGCCGCCAGTGTTGTGGGCATTGCTTTGTCGATAAACGCGACGTCGGGCGCCATCTCGCCGCTGTTGTATGCCTCGGGGCTTACTACCAGCGTCGACCCGGGTTTTAACCAAGTTGTATATAAAAGCGCCACAGACAAAGACAGCACGACTTACGCGCACTCTATGTCGAGCAACCTGGATCGAGCCCTGTCTTTTGACCCCAACCCCGAGCAGTGCGTATGGAGCACATCGCAAGCAAGCTTGTTGTACTGCGCGACATCGCTTTCGTATGTGCCGCCAGGATACATCGACATGTGGCACCAAGGTACTGCCTCTGTGGCGGACTCGGTTATTGCTTATGACTTTTTGACAGGACAAACGGTTATTGTGGCGACCCCCGGCGGCAGCGAAGGCGGCATATCCTCTGACATAGCCGAGTTGTCTGTCTCGCCAGACGACAAGTACCTTATGTTTATTAAAAAAGGAGACCGCAGCCTGTGGGGCATACGGCTGTACTAAGTCTTGGCGGCAAAACCAGAGTCTTTGTATTTAAGAACAATGTGACGAAATTTGCCCTCGCCGGCAGACTCGGTTTTTATTTCTGGGTCATTAGCAAACAGCTCGTGTATGACCAGGCGCTCGTAGGCCGAGAGGGGCGGCATCTCGACGTCGTGTTTAAACAGCCGTGCGCGCTGCGCTAGAGTACGCGCCTCGTTGCGCACAAGCTCCATTTGCGACTCGTGATGGCCGTTTACATCGATAAGAAAAGCTGCTGCGTCTTCGCCATGCGCTTTCTCTATCATGCGCTTAGCCAGCGTGTTAAGAGCACGTAGATGCTCGCCCCCTGGGCCCGGCAGAAGCTTTGCATCGTCTACCTTAGCTGCAACCACTGTGCGATGACCGGTAGTGACGTCAAGAGCGCTTGTCTCGACGCCAAGCTTACTTAAAAAAGTGGCGACAAACTCCTTAAGCAAGGTGGGCTCCATGGAGCCACTATAAACGCAAAAAGGATAAACAAAAAGTAGACGCCGGGGCTTTTTAGTTTTGTGTTTTTGGGCGACGCATGAGCAGCCACTCTTGCCCCAAGGACACCAGGTTGCCGGTGATGAAATATATGCCAACAGCGGCGGGGAAGGTGTAGGAGACAACCGCCATAAGCGCGGGCATAAAGTACTGCATCATCTGAGACTGTAGGCGGTGTGCAGCCTCTTTGTCCGGGTGGGCCGGGCTGGGAGTGCGACGCAAAGTAAGCCGGATGGCTAGGTATTGTGTCGCACCGACCAGCAACGCCAAAATAATATGGTGTGGGGCAAGAAGGTTGAGTAAACCAAACAATGTTGTCGAAACTTCGGCCGGTGCGTGGACAAAGCTGTAGAGCAGGGCGGTTTTTATAACCGGAAACCCCTCGCGGAAAAGGGCAAAGTAAAGCGCAATAAGGACAACCAACTGGATAATAAGGGCGCCAAATCCGGCAAACGGGTTAACTTTGTGCTTTTTTAAAAGCGCCATGCGCTCGCGGGTCAGGGCCTCTTTGTCATCCTTATACTTTTCTGTCGCGGCATCGAGCTCGGGCTGCATGGCCGCCATGCCCATTTGGGTACGTATAGAGGACGTAAAGACCGGGTAGAGCACCGCGCGCATAAGGAGTGTCATGGCAATGATGGCAAGCCCCGCATCGCCGTGCGGCATAAGCCCCATCAAAAACACAAACAGGTTGTAGATGGGTTGTACTAGGAAAGTTGTGAACATAGTGTTGCTACTTGAGCTGAGTTAAGCGCGGCTGATTGCACAAAGAGTACCACATGTACCAAGGGGAGCGAGGGGGGCAGGCTCCTATAGACCAGGCGGCGCAGGCGGTTGCGCTCTATGGCACCAGGGGCCACCTTTTTGCTTACTACGACAGCCACTTTGAGCGCCTGACCTGGCTGATATTTGGCCGAAATGCCGTCTGCGCGCAAGGAGCGGCCACTTTTTATAATAGCGCGCACAGATGAGGCGCTCATGCGAGCGCTTTTGGGTAGCATGGACTAGACCGAGAGGCGGGCGCGCCCGCGGCGGGCGCGGCGTTTAAGGGTTTTGCGGCCCCCTGGGGTTGCTGTGCGCTTTAAAAAGCCGTGCGAGCGGGCCCTTTTGCGCTTTTTTGGTTGGTATGTCTGTGACATGTGCATCATCATACAACAAAAGCAACTGTGCACAACCTGGGGAAAGGTTGTTTATAAACCCATTTTTTGACGAGTTATCCACACGCGAGTATCCTTACCAAGACCTGCTCTCTTATGACAACCACAAAAGAACTTTGGGAAAACGCTTTGGTAGAGCTCGAGTTGTCTATATCTAAACCCAATTTTAATACTTGGTTTAAAGATACCCATATTGTGCGCGTAGAGGACGGGACGGTATATCTGGGCGTGCCCTCGCAGTTTGCCCGCGACTGGCTGTCGACCAAGTTTCATAAGGATATTGTGCGCAGCCTGCGGATGCTCAGCGAGAGCGTGCGAAATGTGGAGTACGTTATATCGCGCGGCATCAAACGAGCGCAGGAAGAGCCCCGCGCGGTGCCGCCGCCGCCAACAGAGCTGGCGCTTGAGCCGGTGCACCAAAAAACAAGCCTCAACCCGCGGTTTGGGTTTAATTCGTTTGTGGTCGGACCCTTTAATGAGCTCGCATATGCCGCGGCACAGGCTGTGGTGCGCAAGCCGGGCATCGCGTACAACCCGCTTTTAGTTTATGGCCCGACCGGTTTGGGCAAGACCCATCTTATACAGGCGATAGGGAACCATTTTAGAGTGCAGGCACCCGACCGTAAGGTGTACTACGTAACATCGGAGCGCTTTTCGATGGACTATGTGTCGTCGCTGCAGGCCGGCAAAGTGCAGAGCTTTAAAGAAAAATACCGGCAGTACGACTTGTTGATTATGGATGACGTCCAGTTTTTAGCCGGACGCGACAAAATTAAAGAAGAATTCTTTCACCTGTTTAACTACCTGCACGATGGCAACAAGCAGTTGGTATTTTCGAGCGACCAACATCCCAACGTTATCCAGGGGCTCGAAGACAGGCTTAAATCGCGCTTTAACGCCGGGATGATAGTCTCGGTGACCCCGCCCGACCACCAGTCGCGCCTAGCCATTGTGCGCACCAAGGCTGCGGCGCATAACTTTGTCTTAGCCGACGAGGTGTTGGAGTTTTTAGCAACAACCATAGAGGGCAACGTGCGAGAGCTTGAGGGGGCCCTAAACACGCTTATGATCCAGTTTGAGATGCGTGGCGAGCCTCTGACCATAAACGACGTTAAAACGCTGCTGCGGGGCTCTGGGGCCGCAGCCAAGAAGGCGGTGTCGGTCCAGGAGGTTGTTAAAACCATCGCCAACTTTTACGGAGTAGAAGAGGTGAGCATCTATGAAAAGACTCGCCGTAAAGAGGTGGTGCGCCCCAGACAGGTAATTATGTTTTTGTTGCGCGAGGATTTTAGGATTTCGTTTCCAACCATTGGCGACAAGCTTGGTGGTCGCGACCACACTACTGTCATACACTCGTGCGAGAAAATAAAAAATGACTTGCGCTCCGACAGCGTCCTCTCCAACGAACTCCATCAGATCCGCCTCATGTTGAAATGATGTGGATAAAGGTTGGGGTAGCGTGTTGGCAACGGTAGGGATAAGTAGCAAAGGAGTGTTGGGTGGGTGTTGATAGAAAATGCAGGAGGAGTACTATCCACAGTAAAGTTCTTTATTTATCCTCAGTACAAAAAGGATAAGTTGTCTCAAACGGAGTTGCAGCATAAGGGTTGTCTGGGTTATCCCGAGTATCCACATCCCTAATAGTAGTAATAGTCTTTATATAAATATAGTTATGAAATTCGAGACCACAACTGAAAGCCTCGCGAGTGCTGTGGGCACAGCCGCACGGTTTGCGGAAAGACGCGCTAACCTCCCAGTCTTGGGTTGTGTGCTCATAACCGCAGAAGGAGGCAGGCTGACCTTGCGCGCGACTAATCTTGAGTGCGGTATCGAGATCGTTGTGCCGGCTAAAGTTACCTCTGAGGGCACTGTGGCGGCTCCTGCAGCGGTTTTGGCCGGGTTCCTCAACAATGCGCGCGGCAAGTCAGTATCGGTCGCACTGGTAGGCGAGGTGTTGAAGGTCGAAAGTGAGCGCGCATCAGCCTCGATAAAGACTATCCCGCACGAGGACTTTCCTATACTGCCGCGGGTCTCGGCCGAGCACTCGTTTAGCATTAAGGCAGCAGACCTGGTGCGCGCTATACGCTCGGTTGCGTACTGCGCGTCGCTCTCGGCCGTTAAGCCCGAGCTCCAAAGCGTTTTGATCTACGGCGAGGCAGGGAAGTTGACCGCCGTGGCTACCGACTCGTTTAGGCTTGCAGAAAAACAGATGCCGCTTAAGTCGGGAGGGTCTATACCGCAGTTGTTGGTGCCGGCGCGCAATGCAGCCGAGCTTATTCGCGTACTGGAAAACGTTAAGGGCGATGTAGAAATTTATTACAACGAAAATCAGCTCTCGACCCAGGCCGAGGACATGTACTACACGTCACGCCTGCTTGATGGATCCTTTCCAAACTATCGACAGGTGCTGCCTAAAACATTTTCGACCGAGGGGCTGGTGTTGCGTGAGGATATGTCCTCGGCGCTTAAGTCGCTGTCTATTTTTGCCGATAAGTTTGCGCAAGTTTCTTTGGCTATCGACCCCGCTAAAAAAGCCCTCTTCCTTTCATCGCGTAACCCGGACGTTGGCGAGCAAATCTCCACAGTAAAAGCGACCATATCGGGTGATGCAGTCGCAGTATCCTTTAATGGTCGCTACCTGGCAGACAGTTTGCAGTCGATAGTAGGAGACTCTGTACGTCTGCATAGCAACGGCGCCGGTAAACCGATGCTTATTAAAGACGCCAGCGACGACTCCTTCCTCTACCTAGCAATGCCGATGAATCGGTAAAAGAACTTCATGTTAGTGTGTATAATTTAATCTATGTTTGGATTATTGAAACAAAGAAAAAAGAATAAATAGTTATGGCCAACGAACTAATTTTACAATGGTCAAAACTGATCCCACTAACTTCAAATGAAATAGAAGCCCTTCCTCTTAATGGGGTTGAAGGGGTCTTCCGCGTCTCAAGAAAGGAACAGGATGGCAAGTTCTATGTTGTTTTTGTTGGTAGTTCTTTAAATTTAGGACAAGAATTCTCAACATTAATTTTGCAAAAAGACACAAACTTTCTTAAACAAGGAGGGGAGTTTTCCTTTAGGTACGCTCCTCTCAAGGGCGATGAATCGAGAAAGGCCATTGAAAAACAAATGTATAAACAGTACGCTCCAGTGTTTAATTCCAGAGAGCCGCAAAGCACGCTAAATGTAAAAGCAAATCTGAACTAAAATGACACTAGTTATAGGCCTAAAAACTAAAGATGGTGTTGTAATAGCCTCAGATAGTAGGGCTAGTTCTACTATTACAAGTAATGATACTGTTCAAAAAGTTTTTAAACTAGGGGAACATAGTGCTGTGGGTATTGCAGGAGACGGAGGTCTCGCTATGTATTTTCTCGATCAAATAAAACCAAAACTAAACCACGGGACCGGAATTGAAGATTTAGCGGAACAGGTCAGAGTAAAAGGCAAAGAAACATTTAACGATTTTTTTGAGCACCTAACACCAAAACAAAGGCCGTCCCTTTCTCTTTTGTTGATTGGGTATACCCTAAATGATAAGCCAGAGATGTATATCCTTTCGAGTGATGATAATTTTGTCCCTCGTAAGGGAGTAACTGGTTTTGAGTGTATAGGGGTTCCATATATCGCTGAGTACCTCCTTAATCGTTTATATGAATCGGAAATAAAAACGGATGCTGGGGCTGAAATGAGCGTTTTGTGTATTCATGAAACCAGCTCGCAAGACAGGGGTGTGGGAGGCCCGACTCGGGTCGCTACATTTTCCTCAACCAAAGCTTTTCAAGAAATGTCCGGTCCTGATATTGAAAAACTAAAACAAAAAGCTGAGCAATTTCGTATCAGTCAAAAGACAAAGTTCTATCCTGAGGACCCTAATTCCGGTTCAGATCAGCCCACAATATAGGTTTTTCAAAGTCCAAGCCCTCTGAGTTCTATCTTCACATTTTCTTACCGGCAATAAGGATAGGTAACTACCTCGGCACTGTGCCGTTCTGTGAGTTTTGTTGATTCTGCTGACCGTTCTGCTCGATTATTTGCCCCGGTTGGTTGGGGAGGCACTGACCGGTTGCGGGGTCTATAAAGCAATCCTCTTGGCCATTTGTTGGTGCGTTAACTGCGCCGGGGTTTGATGCGACCCAGGCCTGCACCGCGTACTCCCAGTACGGATACTGGCTGTCGCTCTGGCTCGCCGGCGTGGAGCCCTGCGGGTCGTTCTTGTTGACCCAGTAGAGGATATCGTGGATAAGGCCGTCTGAGCCCGGTATCTGCCACACGCCGTTTAGTACCGGCTTGGTCGCGGACGGCACCTCGTTGCGGGTAAAGGAGTCGGCGGGGTAGCGGGTCAGAGCATAGCGCATAAACTCGCTCCACGCGGGGCCTATGATAAAGCCCGACACATTGTGCGTCATCGGTTTGTTGTCGTTGTTGCCGGCCCATCCGCCGATGGCGATGTCGGGTGTGTAGCCGATGGTCCATGCGTCGCGGTAGTCGTTGGTGGTACCAGTCTTAACAGCCACATCGTACCCAGGGAAGGTAAACAGGTCGTTCTCGCCCAAGGGCGCGCGCGCGACCGAGTCGCTGAGCATGTCGCTTATTTCTTGCGCCACGGTAGGTTGGAGCACTTGCACGCCGGGCACCTGCGTATTGTCCTCGATG